>NZ_JBCOCI010000008.1:0-102228 GCF_040929485.1 Phocaeicola sp. RTP21198st1_B8_RTP21198_201120
GAGCCGTATGAGGGGAAACTCTCACGTACGGTTCTTAGGGGAGAAAGGGGCAGTAATGCCCTTGACTTACCCGATATCAGCAAGCAGGGCGACTTCTTTGTTGAATCACCTATCATTCTGTTAGCCAGCATTATATGGTATTTGAAAATTTACAAGAACGGCAAATACTGCACCTTCCCCCATGCGATAGAATTTCTGAACCGGAAGTACGCTGATATTTTCCCCATCCTGACAAGTTACCCGGAGTTGGAGAACTATCTTTCCCCGTTCATGGATGCTTGGGAAAGCTCGGCGGTGGAACAGTTGCAGGGGCAGATAGCCAGTGCCAAAATCCCGCTTTCCCGCATGATTTCCCCGGCTCTCTACTGGGTAATGACGGCGGATGATTTCACACTCGACATCAACAACCCCGAAGAACCGAAAGTGCTTGTAGTCGGTAACAATCCCGACAGGCAGGGCATATACGGCGCAGCGTTGGGACTGTATAACTCCCGCATTGTCAAACTGATAAACAAAAAGAAACGGCTCAAATCCGCCGTTATCATTGACGAGCTGCCCACCATCTACATGCGTGGGCTGGATAACCTGATTGCCACCGCCCGAAGCAACAAGGTAGCCGTCATGTTGGGCTTTCAGGATTTCAGCCAGTTAAAAAGGGATTACGGCGATAAAGAGTCCGCTGTGATCTGCAACACCGTCGGCAATGTCTTTGCAGGTCAGGTTGTTGCCGAAACCGCCAAAACGTTAAGTGAACGCTTCGGCAAGGTCTTGCAGAAACGGCAGAACATGACGATCAACCGCAACGAGACTTCCGTTTCCATCAATACCCAGATGGATAGCCTTATCCCGGCGTCCAAAATCAGTAATTTAACGCAGGGTATGTTTGTCGGAGCGGTTGCCGACAATTTCGACGAGCGCATCGAGCAGAAGATTTTCCATGCCGAGATTGTCGTGGATAACGAGCAGGTCAAGCAGGAAACCGCCCGTTACGTGAAGATACCGCAGATTATCGACTTCACCGACAAGGACGGCAACGATACCATGCAGCAACAGATTGATGCGAACTACTACCGCATCAAGAACGAGGTCAAGCAGATTGTCGCTGATGAAATCGAGCGCATCAAGGCTGATCCCGAACTCTCGCACCTGATTAAGAACGTGTAATAAAAGAAAAACGGATATTCCGGCCAGACAGATTGCTGGCGGAATATCCGTTTCTATAATTTATTTTTCTAAACATACATGTTTCCTTTTACTTTCCGTAATTACCGCTTCTGATTGATCTCAAATACTTATCATAAACATTCTCATCGCTCATGTCCGGATACCATTCAGATTCCTCTCTTGTTTTAAATAGAATCTTTCCATCATCACCATTAAATAAATATATGTCACACTTAGAATCATCAAGTATGATTGATATTGCATAAAACGAACCTCTATCCGTAGTAAATCTATTGATATCTCGTATATTTTTCCCTTTCTCTATATCAATACCGTATTCTTTTTTCATTTTCAAGATTAAGTCCTCTAATGAAAATTTATACGGGGCATCCATATCTTCTTCATGCACAACTTGTCCATTAATGTCATACCGATACACTTTTCCAACAACTATGCTGTAGAAAGTCATATTATATCCTTTGATACGTCCTATGCCATCATACAAACAAACATGGATATAGTTAGAATATGGGTAAGAACGGCTATCAATATAATACAGTCCTGTTTTTGCGTCTATATCATCATAAGATTTTTCCTGCTGTACAGTCATTCCATTGTTGTCTGTAAATTCATAGATCCACTTCTTTTGATTTCGTTCAAAAGCATTAATATCAAAATGTTTGATAACTTTATATTTCTTCTGCCACCTCATAATATTGGTATTTTTCACAGTATCGACCTTTCGTACTGCTATATCACTTTTGGAAGAACCGCCCTGCACATTCCCCCTCGCTTGTCCGTAACCCGACAAACATACAGTCAGTAATATGTAAACTATCCACTTATCCATACGATTATTTGTTACTCAACTACCATATTTGCTTATTTTCTCGAAGTAATTTTTGTGCCCGTTCATGTTCTTGTCGTGCAGCAAGCCGAAGCCATCGGAAAGCCTCTTCATCGTTTTGTTCGACACCTTTACCGTCTTTATAACAATACCCCATCAAATATTGGGCATCATCATTTCCTTGTTCAGCCGCATTACGAAGCCATTTAACAGCTTCTGTATAATCAATATCAAGACCACACAAACCCTTATAATAACATACCCCCAGATTCCTTTGCCCCATATCGTATCCACCCTCTGCTGCAAGACGATACCACTTGATAGCCAAAGAATCGTTCTGTTCAACACCATCGCCGAGTGCATAACATCTTCCTATATGATTTTGTGCCCATAAATCCCCATGTTCGGCATCGTACAGATACGACTCAAACTCTGTAGGAAATTCAGGTTTCTTCGGTTTTTTCGCTTCTTCCGCTTCCCGTTCACGCATTCTCTGTTCATATTGGGCTTGCCTGTTATAATACAGTCCGGCCCAGTTGCCTGAAATCATATAATCGTTTTCCTCATTTCCCTGTGCTGCATTCAGGTGCATCAGCATCAAAGGGAATACAGGCATACACATAAGAACTACAAAAAAGAAGGTCTGTAGATGATTGTATGTAAAAATAGCGAGCAAGACAATATGTAGCAGCACTACGCCCGCAAGCATGAAGATATAGAATAAATCTCCCAAACCGCCACCGAAATCAACTCTCAAATTCTCTACACCTTCACAAACGACTACCATAAAAAAGAACTCATAAGCCCATACAAGCAAATTTATGATTATCCATAACCGTTGTTTCCAACCAAACTTCTGATTATTATTAGTTGTATTCGTAAATAAATTAAGTATGATAACCAGAAGGCAAATGAAACAGACTGGCAACAATAAGGCTATTAATCCCATGATAAAAAGAATTTAATGATTGAAAATAGTATTAGTTTCACATATTACTATCAGGTCACAACCAACCTTTTTCTTTCAGAATAGAACGGTCACAGTCAGAAGTGCCCGGATTATCGGAAAAATCAATTTCTGTATGATCCTTATAATAATCTACTGTAGGAAGAGCTTTGAAAATAAAGTTAAGTTCTTCGGCTGATAAATTATTTCCATCAATCCGTAGTTTTTTCAACTTCTTATTTTTACTCAAATCAAGTTTGGTTAATTTACATCGGCATATTAATTCCTTTAGTTCTGTATTGTTGGTAAGATCAATTTCTTTTAATAACCCGCCACAACTAAGAAATTCCAAATTCTTATTTGCGCTTACATCCAGTGATAGATTATCATTATCAAAGCAAACCAGTTCTTCGAGCAGTAGATTATGGCTTACATCTATGTTTGTCAATTTGTTTTTAGTACAAAACAATACCCGAAGATTTTTATTCCGGCTTACATCAAGGGATTTCAACTGATTTTCTGAACAGTCCAGTTCTTCCAAATCGTGATTGTGTGTTACATCCAATTCGGTTAATCGGCATTTACGGCACAATATATGACGCAAAGATTTATTTTTGCTAATATCAAGTTGTGACACATCCTCGGCAAACACAACAAGCGTTTTCTTTCTCCCTTGCTTCCGAAGATAATTCCTATAAGACAAGTTGTTAGTGGCTGATGCGAATAGTAAATTCCCAACTGCACCGATAATAGTTACCGTTCGTTCTTCGTCCGTTGAAAATTCGTATTTTATAGAGTCTCCGGCGGCAAATCCTTTCCCTATAATTTCTTCTGTTCGGCTCCCGCCTGAAACAATAAATTCAAATTCCGGTGTAGCCATAAAGTAAAGAGAACCTTTTATTTTGAATGTGGTGGTGTCTGCAACTGTATTAGCGGTCTTGTCTTTATCGCTCAACTGGTTACAAACCTGTTCAAGACCATAATATAAATCATGATCTTTTGGATAAGCGGATATTCCTTCGTCATATACTTTTAATGCTTCCTCGTACTGTTTCTGTTCATACAATGCACGTCCAAGTCTGTTGTATAGTGCCGCATTGGGAGTACCATATATGAAAGACTGACGATAATCGGCTATCTCGCCTTTATAATCGCCCATTTCATGTTTAACCGCTGCACGCACGAGGTAAAAAATTGCATTAGGACGAATTTCAATCGCTTTTGAATAATCGGAAAGTGCGCCTTCGTAATCACCTGTAACATATTTAATAGTTCCCCGATTAAGGTATGCGAGAGTATGTGCAGGATCAATCGTAAGGGCTTTGTCAAAATCTGCAACAGCTCCTTCCATCTCACCTAATCTACTCTTAGCTGCTCCACGATAACAATAAACAAAAGCATCATCAGGATCAAGACTAATAACCTTGTCATAATCCACAATCGCCCCTTTATAATCACCGGACTCTCCTTTGGAAATTCCCCGGTTGGTATAGGCAGCCATATAATTGGGGTTAAATTCAATGGCTTTACTATAATCTTCAATCGCTCCCTTATAATCTTCGGAATAAAAATTTTCAGTTCCTTTTTTATAATAGGCAGCGGCAGAGTCAGAAACAGTCTCGGAAGAATAAACTATATGCGGTTTTATTAACAGAGTCCATACAATACTGTCGGTAACTCCATCTTTAGAAGTACTGTTCTGTTTACTTCTGTTTGTCTGTCCGTAACTCATAAAAGAGAAAACGGAGAGCAATATGACAATGACTAACTTTTCCATATGCTTATTATTTTATAGTACTAAATATCAAATTTTACTGCATCTTATCTATCATTCAATTCTAAAAGATACAGGCAACTTTACTTTGCATCGTACCGTTCTTTCAGCCGTATCAAACTCCAATTTTGTTCTGGTAGGTTTCCAACGCTTCGGCAAGTTCTTTATACACTCAATAGCAGCTTCATCTATTTCATCGTTTACACTATTCTGGATTCTAAAGTCCGACATTGTACCGTCTTTCTCCACAACGAAAGAAACCGTGACTCGACCTTGTACCCCCATCTGTCGAGCTGTTGGTGGATAACGTTTTTGCACTTCTTTTTTCAGAAATTGCTCGATAGCTTCCTCACCACCCGGATATTGAGGATATTCCGGGCTGTACGTCGGAAATTCATAAACAGCGTTCTCGTCATAAGGCGAAACAATAGGAAATCCCTTGCCTACAACTTTGAATAGGATTGAATCATTATTGCACCATTTCGACCAGCCATAAAATGGCAATGTCAGTTTATCTGTATTTGACCTTATGTAATCCAGTCTTATCCAATCATCCTTTATCTCTCCGGCTATGCAGATATATCCATTCTCATAATCACAGCTATAAGTTATATTACCGTCCGGCTTGTCGTACAACATGAAAGGATACAAACTAATAAGTTCATTTCCAACCAAGCTATCCGCACAAAATACCGTATCATTGGAGTTTACCATTTCTCCATCGGAAGAAGTCTCTCGTTTGGTATTGGAACAAGTCGCCATAGCTATACATATTAATAGGGTTATTACTGTTTTCATTCCTCAATATTTCAAGTTGAACAATTCCGTTTCCATTCTCCGCCAAAGATACCCCGCCGTACCTCAATTCCCTTTTCGTTTCCCGTCCGTTCTTTTTCGATAATCGTCCGTAAAAGGATATTTAACGGCTTCATTTGTCCTTTTGCCCAAATATAAAACAAAATCCCGAAAAATACAGTAATTACTGTATTTTATTTCCCTGATGCCTGATAAAATACTTCCCCCTTTGCTTTATACCGCTTTGCACCCCGAACTTTCCCCGTTCTCCCGCCATCCGCCACGACAAACCTGCGAACCGGACGACAAGTAGCGACACCCCACCGTAAACTTGCTAATTATCAACATATTCCCCTATATATTTACGTCCGGTTTCCACCGAAACCAGTAGTATTCACCATTAAAAATTTAAGTTTATGGACGAAAGACCGGACAACAGCCAACAGTTGATGGATATTCTTCTTGTCATGGATCAGGAGAAAAAGACCATCCAAGCCGTCAGCGGAGTAAAAGACGGAGAGTTACAAACCAAGAACCCGTTAGAGGACAACAACGACCTGCTACGAGTAGATCGCCACGGAGATATGTTCTCCAACTTCTTTTCCAATCTTTGGAACCAGTTGAAAGATCCCACCCGTTTCCATTTCTTCCGTGTGCCGGAAGAGGATGTGCAACGGGTAGCGGCGGATTTCCAGCAGACCGTGCAGAACCCCACGCCCGAAGGACAGGCACGCATGGCACAGTATGAAGTACAACATCCCGCACAGGCACAGCAGCAGGGCGAGCAACAGGCGCAGCCTGCCGCCGGGCAGCAGCAACAGCAGCCGACAGATGCACCGCAGCAAGGGCAGGCACAGCAACAGCCGCAGTACAAGTACGATGTGGAAAAGATAGATTGGAACTCGCTCGCCAATCTCGGCATCAAACGTGAACAGATCGAGCAGAACGGTATGCTCGACCAGATGCTACGGGGCTTCCAGACCGACAAGACCGTCCGGGTATATTTCAATCTCGATTCGATTTCCCATGCCAACGACAGCCAGCTTTCCTTGCGTGAAGCCCCCGACGGCAGGGTAGTCGTTTGCAGCCACGGTATTCTCGATCCGGCGAAATTGCAGCAGCAATTCTTCGGACATACCTTCACGAAGGAAGATAGCGACGCTATCAAGACCGCCGGAAACATGGGGCGCATTGTCGAACTCACCAACCGGGCGGGCGAGAAAGTCCCGTCCCTCGTCAGCCGTAACCAGAAAACGAACGAACTGGCATCCTTCCCGGCTGACAAGGTGCGCATCCCGGCGGAGAAGAACGGGCATACCTTCACCCCCGACGAGGTGGCACGGCTGAAAAAGGGCGAAGCCGTGGTATGTAAATTCCAGACCAAAGCCAAAGAAGGGCAGAAGCCCAAAACCTACGAAGCCCCCGTCCAGTTCAACGCCGCCAAGATGCAACTTGAATTGTTGTTCAACGACCGGGCTAAACTGGCGATGGACGCACACAAGGAGTTGCAGAAACAGACCGCCAATCAGGAAGTCCCCAAGACCTTCCGCAAGCAGGAACTCACCCGGCAGGCGCAAACGGAACTTGCGGGCGGCGGCACGGTCAAAGTTTCCGGCTTGAAAGACAAGAACGGAAAACCTTATCAGGGGTACATCACATGGCAGCCCGGACAGAAATACCCCGCCTTCATGTTCCCCAAGGATTACAAGACCGCACTCGAAGAAGGACGTGTCAAACCTGCCGTCGAGAACGAGGTACAGGTAGCCGTCAATTCCGAGGGCAAGACCAACGAAGCCACCAAGAGCCTGAAAGAAGCCTTGCAGTCCGCACAAACCCGTCCCACCGGAGAGCAGAAGGAGCAGCAAGACCGCAAGCAGGAACAGAAAGAGGACAAGAAAGAAGATAAGAAACAGAAGCAGGAACAGGACAAGCCCAAACCCCGGCAGCGCAAAGCTCCCCGCCTTTGATCTCCGTCTTATCCGGTAAGATTATCACAAGTAATTATCCGAAGCATCCCGTCACTTAGGGCGGGATGCTTTTTGTCAAACCATTAAAAAACAAAGAAATATGATTACAGCAATTATCGCCGAGAAACCTTCCGTTGCGAAGGACATAGCAAACGTGTTGAATGTCCGTGAACGTCACGATGGCTACCTTTCAGGCAACGACTACCTCGTTACCTGGGCGTTCGGCCATCTCGTCCAGCTTGCCATGCCCGATGCTTACGGGTTTACGGGCTTCCGCCGTGAAAACCTTCCCATCATCCCGCAGGAGTTCAAGTTCATACCCCGCCAGATACGGGAGGGCAAAGAGTACAAATCCGATCCCGGCGTACTCAAACAACTAAAGGTCATTGACGAAGTTTTCGCCCAGTCCGACCGGATCATCGTGGCAACCGATGCAGGAAGAGAAGGAGAAGGAATCTTCCGCTATATTTACAATTACCTCGGTTGCCGCAAGCCTTTCGTCCGCTTGTGGATTTCCTCGCTGACCGACCGTGCCATCCGTGACGGGCTGGATAAGCTCAAACCCGGCAGCGATTACGATAACCTCTACCGTGCCGCCGAAGCCCGTGCCATCGCCGACTATTTAGTCGGTATCAACAGCACACAGGCACTTTCCATCGCCGCCGGACAGGGAATTTTCTCGCTCGGACGGGTGCAGACACCCACCTTGATGATGATTTGCTCCCGTTATCTGGAGAACAAGGATTTCACTCCGCAGACCTACTACCAGCTAAAGATCACAGCGGAAAAGGACGGCACGCCCTTCTCCGCCATCTCCGAACACAAATACGAAACCCTTCCGGCAGCAACCACCGCCCTTAGTGCCGTTACCGCCACGGGCACGGTTACGGTTGCCGATGTGCAGCGCAAGGAAGTGAACCAAGAACCGCCGTTGCTCTACGACCTCACCACGTTACAGAAGGAAGCCAACAGCAAGCTCGGCTTTTCAGCCGACAAAACCCTTTCCATTGCACAATCGCTTTACGAGAAAAAGGTACTTAGCTACCCTCGTACCGGCTCCCGTTTTATCTCGGACGATGTTTTCGACGAAATCCCGTCCCGCATCGCCCTTCTGGAACAATACCCCGCTTTCTCCGCCTATGCCGCCACTCTGAAAAGAACGGCACTCAACCGCCGCAGTGTGGACGCAGGGAAAGTCACCGATCACCATGCCCTCATTATCACCGAATGTCTGCCCGGCGAACTGCCGGAGGACGAACGCAAAATTTACGATATGGTTGCCGCCCGCCTGCTCGAATCCTTCTCCGCCCGTTGCGTAAAGGACGTTACGACGGTTCGTTTCACCGCAGCGGGTAGCGACTTTGCCACCAAAGGGACAGTTATCAAGTCCGCCGGATGGCGTGCCGTCCGTGGAGAGAAGGACGAGGAAGAAGAATCCGCCGCCCTTCCGCCCTTGCAGTCCGGCGAAACCTTCCCCCAGCAATCGGCGGAGAACGTGGAGAAACAGACCAAGCCCCGTCCACTGCACACCGAGAGCAGCCTGCTTTCGGCTATGGAGAGTTGCGGCAGGGAGTTGCAGGAAACCGAACTGCGGGACAGCCTGAAAGACATCGGTATCGGCACGCCCGCCACCCGTGCATCCATTATCGAAACCCTGTTCTCCCGTGACTATGTGCGCCGTGACAAGAAGAACCTTGTCCCGACCGGGAAAGGGCTGGCGGTGTATCATACCGTAAAGGGCAAACGCATTGCCGATGTCGAAATGACCGGGCAATGGGAAACCGCCCTTGCCCGCATCGAAACGGGCGAAATGGACGCAGCCACGTTCCGCAAGGGAATCGAAGTCTATACCGCCCAGATTACCGAGGAACTTTTGCAGGTGCAGGTATCGGTGGCGGACGGTGAACGCATCCCTTGCCCCAAATGCCAGTCCGGGCGCATCCTTTTCTATCCGAAAGTCGCCAAGTGCAGCAACGTCGATTGTGGCGTTACCATCTTCCGCAGCAAGGGCGAAAAAGAGCTTACCGACAAACAGATTACCGACCTTGTAACCAAAGGCAAAACGTCCCTTATCAAAGGCTTCAGGAACAAGGACGGCAAAGCCTTCGACGCGCACGTCACCTTCGACAAGGATTTCCGCACCGTGTACGAGTTCCCGCCCCGCACGGACAAGGCAAAAGGAAAGGGCGGCAGACGATGAACGGCTGGTTATCCGTGGAAGAAGCCGCCCGTATCTGCGGTACGGACGTGCAGCGCATCACCCACTGGATGAACGGTAACCACATCGCTTTTGCCCGTTTCGATAGCGTCCTGATGATTGACGGCGCATCCCTTTTCGCCCTTTTCGAGCGTAACCGGGTAGATACCATCTATGACGATGTACAGCAGAAGAAAAAGAGGGGCAGACCGGGCAAGCACAGTGAGTTGCTGAATACCCCGTTGGATAGGCTCGGCTTCTCGCAGCGTGTCGTCAAGGCTTGTCGGGAACTTAGCATTTTCACAACTGAACATTTGCTGATCCATCTGAAAAGGTATCGCCTTTCCCGGCTGTACTGTGTCCGCAATTTCGGCAGTCAGTCCGGCACTGAAATTCTCCGTTGGCTGCACCGCAACGAACTCATAGACGACGGCGGCTCACGGGATTTCCGGGTATTATACCCTTAATCCCATATAACACCTTTGCCAGTCGGTCACTCCGAAAGGGCGGTTTTCCCCTTTCCCGTGACCGGATGGCAGACGTTCAGGGCAGCAATACCCCGAACGCCTTTAATCTCAAATAAAAAGAATAAAATGGAAATTCAGAACAATATCTTTAGCTATGCCACCTTGCTTAAACAAGTCAAGGCACGTGTAGCACTCGCCCAGAAAAAGGCTATCTACGCAGCCAATGAAGAAATGCTTACCATGTATTGGGACATTGGCAAACTGCTATCCGAAAGTCAGAAGCAAATCGGTTGGGGAAACAATGCCCTCGAACGGTTATCCAAAGATTTAAAGAATGATTATCCGAAGGTAAAAGGCTTTTCACCACGTAATTGCAGGTGCATGATTCAGTTCTATAAAGAATATAATCAGGAACTTACAATTTGGCAACGAGCCGTTGCCAAATTAGAAACACCGGATATTATTCTTCCGATCAAGCAACTAAGCTGGTCGCACAATATCGCTTTGGTACAAAAGGTAAAAGACCATAAAGCCCGGTATTGGTACATGATACAGTGTATAAGAAACGGGTGGACTCGTGATTTCTTAGTCGAAGCCATCAATCAGGACTACTACAATATTCATGGCGCACTGGCAAACAACTTCGATGCCACCCTTCCCGAAATACAAGCCAAGCAGGTGAAAGAAACCTTGAAAGATCCTTATATTTTCGATATGCTGACTTTTACCGACGAGTACGACGAACGGGACGTGGAATTAGGTTTGATTAAACATATAGAGAAGTTCCTTCTCCAGATGGGGGCAGGTTTCGCTTTCATGGGCAGGCAGTACCACATCGAAGTTTCGGAAAAGGATTTTTATATCGACATCCTCATGTACAATGCCTTTATGCACCGATATTTAGTTGTGGAGTTGAAGCGGGGGGAGTTCCAGCCCGAATATATCGGCAAGTTGAATTTTTACTGTTCGGCAGTGGACGATATTCTTTGCCGGGAAGGGGATAACCAGACAATAGGCTTGCTGCTTTGCCAGAACAAAGACCGCATTATGGCTGAATACGCTTTGCGTGATGTACACAAGCCTATCGGTATTTCAGACTACGAATTAGGCAGGGCATTACCTAAAGATATTAAATCCGGGTTGCCTTCCATTGAAGAATTGGAGAATAAACTTAGTCAGGAGTTACAGGATAGTGAAGATACGATTTGAATTTAGGCATCATTGTTGCCTAAATTGAACAACAGAAAAGGTGCGACACTGTCGCACTTTTCTTTCGTATAGCTGAATTTGTGCATCAGTGATGCATAAATTACACCCTTCCGTACACCGTTCGTATCTTCTCACCGTCCAGCACCTTACAGGAGCGTACCACCCACATCGCACCGTCCCCCGTAATATGCCGCAAAGCCTTTTCGTCGCCCCCTGCGACCTTCGGCAGCGTAACTGCCACGATTTCATCTGCCAGCCCGCTATTGAGCAGCACAGCCGAAATTCCTTCGCCGTAGGCGACCATTGTCCCGTCATCCGCAGCTTTCATCCGTGAGAGTTCCGCCACTGCATCCCCCGTAATGAACTGCACCCCTTCTTTTTCCGTCAGGTTACAATCGGCTTGCGCCACTACAAAAGTTTCTTTTTCCGTCAGCGGCCAGCCGAGGTGATTCATAAATACATCCAGATAAGTTTCTTCATCCAAGAGCAGGCAATCGGCTTTCAGAACAGCATCGTCCACCTGTTTGTCGGCACGGGCGGCGCACCCGTCAATCGTTTGGTACACATACAAAGTAATCTGTTTCATAATACTTTTCTTTTTATCGGTTATGCCCGCCAGCCGCCATAAAAAACAGCGTGAACTCACACTATTCCGAAGTAGAGGCACTGGTATACCCGACAAATCGAATAGGCAAGCGCACGCTGTATATACATACAACATGTGCATTGCGCCATTCGTCTGATTTGTCAAAAATTACCAGTTTCCTACTTCAAGACGTTTAGCGAACGTACAATCTATATAATCAAAACCCGCTTGCGTTCAAGCCGGGCAATGAACTTTCATATTTTCATCTGCAAATATAGTGCAAACCTGCCGAACTGCAAAAGAATAGCCCCGCCTTATCTAACGACAAAGCGGGGCAACCGTTCACTTTTCACTTACGCCTTCTCTCCGTCACCGCATCGAATCGGTTACGGATAAACTCATGCACATCTTTCGCCCGATAGAATACCTTCCCGCTGATCGTGAAGTAGGGCAGCAGCCCCATAGCCCGGTATCGCTGCAACGTCCGTATGCCGACTTTCAGCAGCAGGCACAAGTCCTGATTATCCAGCACCTCTTCACCATCCAGTTGGCTGTTCTTTTTCAGCACCCTTTCCAGCAGCTTTTCGGTCGTGTCGAACCGCTGCATGATCCGCTGCATCCAGCCTTCAAACTCTTCCCTGTCCGTGTACATAGTAATCTCCTTCCTTTTCGACGATTTCCTTCTCACGCATATAGCGGATATATCCTTTTGCCGTCCGTTCCTTCACTTCCAGCATTTCCTGTATCAGTTCGCACAGTTCTATATAGCCGTACTTCTCTTGCCGGGTGAACGCTTCCCGTGCCATTTCCGCCAGTTCCTTCTCCTTGCGTTTCTCCTTCTCCGCACGGGGCTTTTCGCCCACGTACACGGGCATTCCCATCTGCTTGTCCCAACGGAATTGCATAATCGGAATATCCAGCGGGCTGCCGTCACGCACTTTCAACGCCTTCACGACCGAGATTTCCGGGTTCTCGTCCTTCTCTATCGAGAGGATAGCCGCCGACTTGCGCTGCAACTCGCTACCCAAGTGCCCCCTTAACTTCAACCCGTTCGGGACGAAATGCACCACGGCGGCGATGCACGTGCGGTAAATCCCCGCCAGTCGGTAAATCTCGTCAATCAATGCCACGCTTTCCCCCTCGTCATTGGCGCAGCGTATCAAGTCCGCCACCCCGTCGATCACCACTAAATGAATACCCCCGTGCAGGTAATGGTACTTATCCATGCTCTGCATGATGGCGGTCAGCCGCTCGCTCCGTGACATTCCCGTCAGGCAGTACACGTGCAGGTAGGGCGGCATCTTCTCCCGTCCGGCACGCCGCAGCAGCCGCCCCGTGTTCTTGTACAGTTGTTGCTCGCTCTGCTCCGTATCGTAGAGCAGCACCGCACGCCCTTTCCGGTTCGGCTCTACCCGAACGCCCAGCAAGTCCGCATCCGTTTCCTTCTCCTGAATCGCCCCGGCGACCAGTGCAGCCGTATAATTACTCTTTCCCGTGCCTTCCCCGCCCGTGATGCAGAGGATGTTCTCTTCCGAACCCAGCGGCACGTCCCCGGCGGTCACGATGGCGACCGCCTGCTGTGGCGGGTGGTCGTAGTCTATCTCGCAGGATTTCAGCACCGCCATCGTGTCACCGTACAGGCTGTCCAGCATTTTAAGGAACAGCTTCACGAACTCGTCCCGTGTCCGTCCCGCCTTGAAGTAGTCCGATACGTCCTTGTCCGTCTTTTCACCCGTCAGCGGCAGCACCAGCCGTTTCACCCCGTACTCCGTTAGCTGCTGTCGGTGCTTCTCGGAGCTTTCCAGCCCTATCTTATCCACATCGTACAGCAACACGATATGCTTGAACCGATACACTAACTTCCGGATGATCTTTGCAGGTATCACCGATGTTTCCGAATTAAAACAGATCGCATGGAACCCGTGTGCCGCCAGCGTCAGCACGTCCTTTTCCCCGCCCGTCAGGAACAGCGTGTCGCCTTTGGGCGGCAACTCTTCCAGCCCGAAGCAATAATTATCTCCCGTATGACCGCCGTACACGAACCGTACTTCCGATTTCGGGCGGTACACCTTCACGCCCCATTTCCCCACGTACCCGAACATCGGTTCTATGGGGGTGGACGTGAAACCGAACTCTTTCCCGTCTTTCGTTTCGCTCCGGTATTCCTTCAGCGACTGCACCCCGTAACGGTTCAGCACCGCTTCCGTTATCCCGTACCCAGCCCAATACTCCAGTTCCTTTTCCGTAAACGGCTGCTGCACCGTCCGGTATGGGCGTGGCTTGTGTTCCGGCTCTGCCGCCCGTTCTTCCGTTCCGTCCCTCTTAGCCGTCCCTGCCGTCCCATTTCCTTCCGCCACGGGAACAACCCGCATGGCAGCCTGCCGTTCCCGTACCGTTTCCGGCGGCACATCCTCGCTGATACCCAGACACAGTTCACGGTCTATCGTTTCCAGTATCTCCACGAAGTCGGCGGCGTTCTTGCAGTCCAGCCCCTTGATTTTCGCCACGATAAAGAAACAGTCACCCGAAAAATCCCCGTTCCCGAAGTCCTTCATCCTGTACGTCCCGCTACGGCGGTCATAATACACGTTGCACGAAGCCTTGCTGTCCTCGTACAGCGGGTTCAGGAAATTCCTGCCTACCCGCCACTTTACGGGCAGGTAGTGGCGGAACACGTCCAGCCCGTTACTCGTCCTTGCCAGTATTTCCTCTTTTCTTACCATACAGCTTGTATTTACGTTCATGCAAAGGGTGTTGTCCGATCATCCGGTCGATCTGCTTGTCGGGTGTTTCCCGCATCCACCGTTCCCGGAACTGCTCCACGTCCGTGCGGCGGTAGCGAATTTTCTTCCCGCAGATGGAGAAGGCGATAATCCGGTTCGTGCGGTAGCGTTGCAAGGTGCGGGGGCTGATTTCGAGATATTCGCACACCTCGCTGCCTGTCATCCACTTGCCCGTCGTCCGGCTGTTCTTCTCTTCCTGTCCCTGCTGTCCGTCCTGTTCCCTTTGCTGGGACGCTTCCACGTATGCCGCTATCCCGTCTATCTTCTCCACGAGGGCGGCAAACGCTTTGCTTTCGATTGTTATTACTTCCATAATCTGTTGATTTTTAGATTTATGGTCGCAAATGTCCGCCTATTCGATTGTTTTTCTTTTCACGTCCGTACCACCTTGCCAAAGATTTTTTCCGGCACGAAAAAAGCCGCCGGAGAGCCTTTTATTCGGTTCTTCCGGCGGCTGCAAGCCGCTTGTCACTGGTTAGGGTATGATAAAGGGAGAATTTGGCAGCTTGCTATGAACTTGGTAATTCTATTATTGGTTTTCAGTAAGTTAGCTGTCCGTTTCGTCCATCCGTTTGAGCAGTTGTTCGATCATTTGGTCAAGATACACCGTCCGGCTGTTCTTCCGGTTACGCATGGCGATAAACGTGTGGTACACGTCGCCCAGATCAATGTGGAACGTCCGTTCAAATGCCGTCACGATGTCGATAATGTCCGCTTTCCCGTTATCCACGCTTCCCACCGCATGGATGCCATATATCAGTTCCACCGCCGCCGCTTTCTTGTCCGTCCAGTACAGTTTCTTTCCCGATAGCGGCTCGCCGTCCGCAGGCTCACGCATCCGCCTTGTCAGGAAGGCTAACAGCAGTTCCACCGCAATCAGCCGGGCGACCAGTCGGTCATATCCGGTGGATAGCTCCGCTTCCGGCTCGAAGATGAACGTGTCCGTTTCCGGGCTTATCTCCGTTTGTCCCCGTTTAAAGTAGAAGTTATCCCGGTACGTAGCCCCGCTACGGTAATACTGGAAGAATGACAGGCTGTTCTCAAAGGCTGCTTTCATCTTCTCTATCTCGCCCTGATAATACCCTGCGGCAAGCTCATGGCTTGGCGGTCGGTTGCTCTCGATCTGGTATAGCTTGTAGAAATAGAGCAGCCGTCCGAGTATCAGCGGCTTTTGGTACTTAAAAAATCGGATTTCCTCTGCGTCGTCCTTAAACTCACGGGACAACGCAAAGTTTTTCAGTTCAATCATTTTGCCTTTCAGGTAATTCATCATTTCACGGCAGCCCGGAATAATGTTTTCCCCTTCCAGATTGACCGTCCCCGTATAGCGGTCAATCTCCTGTAACATCGAATCAAAAAATTTATCCATGCAATCCTTTTTAGGTTTCTAAAAACGGCTGCAAAGTTACTGGCAATCCGGATATTACTTTTTCTGTTTCCCGTCCATTCTTTTTCGATAATCGCTCAAATCGCACAAAAGAGGCTGTTTTACTGTAATTTACACATACAATCGTGCCAAGTCAACCCCTTTCCCTTTAGCCAATTCGTAATAACTCTTATTCATATCCTCTCCGGCAAGTTTCCATATACGTTTACGCACATCTGGCAAAGAGCGCAAATCAGAATCTCTAAAATAATTATCCATTTTGGCATCCTCTTCAATTAAATCGTCCCGCCCGGAAAAATCTAATGTGGCAACAACAACCTCATAGTAACCATATCCGGTAGATGGCATCACTTTTATTTCATCATAGTAAATCTGTTCTGTTATATCTATGGGGAACGCCAGTTCTCCCAATGTCAGGTAATAATCCATATTCCGGCTTCCCAATGTTTCCGGGAAACCCACTTCAATGGGATTAACCTCTCTTTTACCGACTATCATTCCCTTGTATTCACTAAGAAAATCCTTAAATACGAATGTCCCGGTAACAGCTTTCTTCTCAAAGTCCACATCTTCCACCGAAGTATACACGCCCAAGAACATTTCAACCAGCACACTCTTATTGAAGAATCCCAGATAATTAAATTCTCTTTCTTCTTCCGGCACAATCTTAATATACTGTTTCGTAACATCAAACAGCACCCTTCCGAATATAAACTCCATTTCGGACACCGGAATAGCGAACACATCGCCCGTCGTACATTTTACTTTCTTTGCCATACGTTCTGTTTATTCTTTTTTCAAGCATTTTCCTTTTAATGCTGCTTCTGCATACATTCTCAAATCCCTGTCCGAATCGTTCAAATATTTCGTGATATATTCCTTTGTGACATTTTTATCCCATTGAGACAAGGCAGCCAGAAACGCTTCACGCGGATCAAAGCATCCTCTATTTTCATACAATCTGTCCAATGGCATATTGTCGAACAAATTTATCAAAAGCTCCTGTTCTTCTTTGGCAGGTATCATTTTATCATAAACCAGAGCATCTGCAACTCCAACCAATACACTCAAATTCCCATGTTCCATCAGATGCAATACGGGCTTTATGTCATTGTTACTTTGCCGGGTAATTCTTATATATGCCAGTGCTGCGGAAGAAGTTATCGCATCCAATCTTTTGTTCTTTTCTATAATTTCTTCAAGGTAGGGAAGAACTGCTGTATATCTTATTTTACCCAGAGCATTAATCATTTCCATTTGAGTTTCCCATGTGCGTTTGTCTTTTCGCTCATGAAGGTATGACAAATACAATTCCTCGCCCAATTCTACAAGATTGTACTTTCTTATATTCTTGGCAGCCCGACGACGAACTGCACTCGCTTTGTTAGTCAAATCCATACGAATCTGTACTATTTCTTCTGGTAACAATTTCTTTTCCATGTTTTGTAATAGTTTATATTGTTTTCATTTCCTATTCAATTAAGCAACTCATTTTTCCGTATCTCACCCGGACTTGCCCCGAAATTCATCTGGCAGAACTCCGTCAGGTACGATTGCGACACAAACCCGCATACCTCTGCCACTTCCACCAGCGGCAAGTCTGTTTGTGTGAGCAGGTTCTTCACCTTGTCTTTCCGCAGTCCTTTCAGCCATTCATGGGGAGTAGTACGGAACTCTTCACGGAACAGCCGCCGGAAAGTGCTTAGGCTGTACCCGCAAAGGTCAGCCAGATGTCCCGTATTCTTTGCCTTCATGCAATGCTTCGTAACCTTCTCCACGAGCCTTTTATTCTTCACCATTCCCAGATACACCTCTGCCTGCAACAACTCTTCACCCGTCATTTCCTTTACCTTTACACAGGCAATAGGTATTTCCAGTTCCGTTGCACCTTTCGGCAATTCCTCGCTCTTGGTGCAGTGCGGACGCTTCCGCTTCATTTGCTGCACATACTGCGCCAGTCGGTTATACACCCCGTTCAGATACCCCCGTTCAGGATAGATATGCAATATCCGGCACAAGTACAGCAGTTCCCTGTTGCACCCGTAGTTGATATACCAACTCGATAACCGGAACACATACCGCAGTGCCGCATCTTCCCGTGACAAGGCAACCAGCATCACATACGCCTCGAAACCCTTGTCGCTGTACGTCACCGCTTCCGGTAGCTTGTTCAGCGTATCTGCCACGAACCACATTACCCGTCCGTCCTCGGCAAGCTGTTCCAGCCCGGCAAATTCCCCCGCATCCTGCTTGCTTCGTATCATTCCTTCCATTGTTTCCACCAGAGCTTGCACCTTCTCCGCAATCTCTGGTTCTGCCGTCACCGCCCGCAGCAGTTCTTGGCTTAATGTTGATGTTGTTTCCATATCCATATAATTTTTTAATACCCCCACCAATCGCTTTCGTTATAATTACTACTTTTATAAATCAATTTATCATTTTTGATAACTAAGATTTGCATTTTATCAGTTGGTACACTCATTTCCCCTTTCTCTGTTTTCAGACTTACTCCGGTGGGCTTTCCTTCATTATCAATATGAATGGTAAAATCACCTTTCGGCAACTTTCCTTCACCATACAACTTTTCGTAAAGCTCCACAACATCAAAATCATCCCTCTGCGGATAATCACTGCCGAACACCTTTTCAAAAGCAGAAAGAATCATTTGCTCGTCAAATACGAATCTAACTTCATATTGATCCTTACCTGCCGTCCAACTTATATAGATATTACGGGGACGAGCCTGTAAAGAATATAGATTCTCTTTCAGTCTTTCCCATAAAATCACATCATATTCTCCGTTGAAATAATGGACTGCAATTTGTGTCAAATCCACATCTTCCATTTCTATTTCAGGAACTATATGATAATTAAAACGTTTACGGTAATTTTCAAACAACAAACTGTCAGGCAAACCATTTTTCTTTAAGTTCTCATATACTTTGGGTTCACTTTTTAATGCTCTCTGAACATATTCATCTTGACTAATAATAGCTTTTGGTACAAACTCTGACATAGGCACTGAAACTTCCGCCCCATGCAGACAACAGACCTCTGTAACTCTTCCGTCACCAACCGCCCATATTTGTATCATTCCATAGGGAGCCATGCCAACAACAAGTCCGTCATATCGCTGTTCAATTTTCCGTACATTCATCCAAACCGTGTCAAATAACGATTGTAATCTGTTTTTTGGCAACCACTCCGAAACAAAATAAAATTTGTTTTCAGTAAATGACAACCATACGATCTCTATTGCTTCCGGTAAAGGTTTGTATTCTTCACCCACAACATGCAGTGATTGTCCCACTCCCCACACATTGCCAACTAATGATTTACTCGGTATATAAACCGTACTTTTGTCCGGCATACCGAAATACCCAACATGAATAGTCGTAGGATAAAGATAAGGTGCGCTTTCACTCGGATACCACGAATATAACTTTTCCTTCTCCTGTTGCTTCTCCTTTTTGCCGGAGCAGGAACTAAACAAACTCAATATTCCCATAACGATAAACAGTATTTTCATGGTTCATATATTTTATATTTCGTCAGTAACAAGTCTGCACCATCTTTCAATCGCCCTGCGTGGAGTAGCCGAACACCAATCGCCCACACATATATCCGTAAAATCTTCCGCATGGCATCGTTCCAGATATTCCAAAAAGTGTAGTACAGCCTTCCTCTGTTCTTCACTGAACAGCACCAGCCTTTCCCGTACAAACTCGTATAGCTCCGTTCCGGCATCCGGTAATGTCAGCGAGTGAACAATGCTTTCGGGTATCATGTCCGCACTCTCATAATCTTCCAGTGCGAACAACATATACGCCGGAAGGTAGAACCTGAACCCCTGTGGCTCAAATAAAGGCAACGCATCCCGTTCTTGCAGGAGCAATTCACGGGGCACATCCTGCCAGTTCTCATAACGGCTGAACCCTTCCCGTATCTGCTTTCGTTCCAGATCATTCCCTTCCAAGTCGTTCGTTATACATTTCGCACCCGGATAAGGCATATCGCCAAAAGCTGTTTTAATTTCCTGTGTAATCATCTTATTACATTTAATAATATTGATGCGAATAACGATGTTCTTCTATAATAGATCCATCTTTTCCACTTACCGTTATCGCTAAGTCTGTTTCATCTGATAGTGGATATATTACAAAATAGATCTTTGCCCCGTCTTCTGCTATTAGCTTATTTATTTGATAACGATAATTTAAATCTACATCTTTTGGAAAATACATTCCTTTTTCATTTAAAAGACTCATTAGCTGTTCAAAAGTAAAAGAATAACCATCGTCCTCATTTACTTCTCGCTGCAACTCCCCATCTATAGAATAATATCGAGAAATCCCCATAAGCATACCATTGCCGGGCCCATAAGTCTTTTCTGATTTTATATTACCATTTTCATAATAAACACTTTCATAAGACAAGTAAGATTTTTTTGGATGTTTTATAATAGCATATTCTACATTATTAGGGGCTTTATCCTTAAGATAATTAATTAAAGTATCATTAGATACTATCTCTGTATATCCTACATAAGTGCTATTTTCATGATCCTTCTTATGCCGTTCAAAGGCAGCAATATCAAACCTTTTGGTACATATCTCAATAGTATCGTTTCCCTTATTGAAACTGACAATATTACCTAACGTATCAGTGTCAAGATAGGACTTACTTTTCTCCACCTCAAATTCATTCAGGGCTGAATCTTCTTTCTTCGCCAACTTTTCTTTTCTACCGGAGCAAGAAGCAAACAAACTCAATATTCCCATAGCGATAATCAGTGTTTTCATGGTTCATATATTTTATAATCCAATGGCGACAAAGATACCCCGTCACCTCACATATCCTTTTTCGCTTCCTATCCATTCTTTTTCGATAGTCGCTCACAACAGGAATATATAGCGGCTTTCTTTCTCGTCTGTTACTTAAAATGCCGCAATCGGGAACAAGAACAAACTTGCTTGATTACACCGGGTGCAGTCCATTTTTCCCAAATATAATGCAAACTTTCAGAAAATACAGTAATTACTGCATTTTATTTCCATGCAGACATAAAAAAAGCACCCCGAAAGGTGCTTCACATATCACATAAAAGATTGAATGATATTCAATTTCCGTTCAAAAGAATCATTTCAGCAGTTTATATACAGCCTCAAATTGCCGTTTCAGTCGTTCGGTATCAAGTCCCGTGGTAAAAGCCAGCACGTATGACATTCCCAGATGTGCCATTCGGAACATATCGACGACCTCTTCCGTGGCAATATCATTTCTGATTTCCCCCGAAGCGATTGCCTTATCAATTATCTTTCGCCACATCTGTTGGTCTTTCTCAAAGATAGCATCCATTCTCTCCACAAAGTTCGGATAATACTTGTACGCTTGGAACAAGAACTGAAAATAACATTTGGCACATTTCTTTCTATCCACACCCAGTTCATTGCTTAGATAATCCATTGTCCTTTCCACCCCTTCGATATAAGTTTGCAGGAAGTCCCGCAATGAAATATCTTCCGCAAACACGAACTTGTTTTCCACCTTGTGCGGTTCAAAGATATAGGTATCTACAACCGCCTTGAACAGTCCCAGTTTATCCTTCGTATGATGATAGATACCCCGGCACGACAATCCGATAGCTTTCTCCAGTTTTACCACCGTCACCTTCTCGTAATTGTCCTGTAAGAACAGCCGGAACGCATTTTTATATATTTCAGCCTTATTCGTTTTCATATCAGCGCAGCATATATTTATCTTTGGTTTCCACGAAGATAATACATTTCTTCCGAACAGCCATAACCCCACCCGTAAAACCTCACATCCACCCCCTTTTTACGACAAGATAAAGGGCAGGTGCAGGGTGCAGCTATATCTATATATATAGCTGCACCCTGCACCTGTAAAATACACCCTGAATATCAACGATTTACAATCTCATAAAAATGCACAGTGCAATCCTCTTTTTGCACCCCTTTCATTCCCGTCCATCCGTTCACCCTCAAAAATCCCCCCAATAAAAAAACACCGCATTTATTTCCTATTTTCAGTCCAAATTCGTACATTTGTACCAAGTTATCAGCGCAGAGCGAAGAAACGCAAAGAACCCCGCACCGTTACTAATTCGTTACCTGTTACCTAACTTTCTACTCTTTACGTCTTGATTACAAGTTAATTAAACTTTTCCCGCAGTTTTTCCGAAAAAAACAGAAGTTGATAGGAGCACTTTTAGTATGCGCTGTGGTAGTCCCTGTTTTGATGTCAATGACGGATGAGACGAACATCCGCGGTTATTGGTATGTGAATCCGTTGGCACGTTTCCCCGATTTTCTGGTAGGAATGTTGCTTTATCGGGTTTATGAATGGTGCCGTTCCAAAAAGCTGTCTTTCTCTACAGCGTCATTGCTCGAAGTAGGGGCGGTATGTATCTTCCTGCTGTTTTATATGTTTTCGGCGGATTTGGTGCCGAAAGTTTATCGGTACTCCTGTTATTATTGGATGCCGATTTCGTTGGTTCTGTTGATATTCTCTTTGCAGAAAGGATTCCTTTCCCGTATTCTATCCAATAAATATCTGGTCATAGGCGGTGATATCAGTTATAGCTTTTATCTGATTCATTTGTGGATACTGTTTGCTTATGTGCAGTTGGCGCAAACATACGATTGGCATATCAGTCTGTATATCAGTATTCCGCTTATCTTTGCAGTCACTATCGGGCTGAGCCTGCTTTCTTATTATTATTTTGAGAAACCGGCTAACCGCTGGGTAAAACGAATTTTAAACAAACAATAATAACTAGTTCATGGAAAAACAATTATCAGAAAAACTGCCACGCGTTGAGGTGGTGGATGCTTTACGGGGATTTGCAGTCATGGCAATTCTTTTAGTGCATAGTTTGGAACATTTCATCTTTCCAGTTTATCCGGTAGACCAGCCTGCATGGCTGAATATACTGAATGACGGGGTATTCAATGTTACATTTACTTTATTGGCTGGAAAATCGTATGCCATTTTTGCTTTGCTGTTTGGATTTACATTTTATATTCAGTCGGCTAACCAACAGCGTAAAGGAAAAGATTTTGGTTATCGTTTTCTGTGGCGTTTGCTGTTATTGGTAGCTTTTGCTACGCTGAATGCAGCTTTTTTTCCGGCAGGAGATGTGTTGTTGCTGTTCTCAGTAGTGGGAATCGTATTGTTCGTGGTGCGTAAGTGGAGTGACTGTGCCATACTTGTTACAGCTATTTTGTTTCTATTGCAGCCCGTTGAGTGGTATCATTATATAGTAGGTCTGTTTGATCCTTCTCATACTTTGCCCGATTGGGGAGTGGGCGCGATGTATAAAGAAGTGGCGGAATATACCAAAGAGGGGAACTTGTGGGAGTTTTTGGGTAAGAATATGACCTTTGGTCAGAAAGCCAGTTTATATTGGGCTTTTGGAGCAGGACGTTTCTGGCAGACTGCCGGCTTGTTCTTGATGGGGTTGTATATCGGACGCAAACAATTATTTGTAACTTCCGAAAAACATACTCGTTTTTGGGTGAAGGCTCTTATCATTTCCGCTATCGCTTTTGCTCCGCTTTTCCAACTGAAAGAGCTGATTATGGCTAGTGACAGTGAGCTCATTCGCCAGACTGCCGGAACGGCTTTTGATATGTGGCAGAAGTTTGCTTTTACATTTGTGCTGGTTGCCTCTTTTGTGTTGCTTTATCAACGGAACAGATTCAAGGATTTTGTATCAAATCTTCGTTATTATGGTAAGATGAGTCTGACTAATTATATCACCCAGTCTATTGCCGGAGCTATTATTTATTTTCCCTTCGGACTTTATCTGGCTCCGTATTGTGGGTATACGTTGAGCTTGTTTATTGGTTTTGTACTCTTTTTGTTGCAAGTACAGTTCTGCAAGTGGTGGTTGAAAGGACACAAGCAGGGACCGTTAGAGAGTATTTGGCATAAATGGACCTGGATGTGTTCCAAAAAATGAGGAACTCTGACAGGAGTTGCATATGCTATACAGAAGAGAGGAAAAGGCAAATTACTTTTTGCCTTTTCCTCTCTTCTGTATAGGGACTGATTCTTGTTTCCCAAGTTTCCCGAATATCATAAAAAGGATATCAGTTCAGGATTATAATCAATTGTTTTTGCCTTCTATCTGAATTTGAATAGCTTGTCCTGTACGTTGCAGACATTCTATAAAAATAGAAAGATGATTGGTTTTCTGCATCAACTCACATATAATTTCCTTTTCTTCTGTGCACCAAGGTTCATAAGCACGTGGGAAAGTTTCACGTTGTTTACGGATATAAGGTGGAAGGACTGTTTTCTGAATACCTAACTTTTGGACTTTTTGTTTTATACGGCAAATATCTTCTTCTGTACAATCATTAAAAGATTCTTTTGTAAAGAACCCCGGATGTTTTTGGTCAATGTCAAGATAGATTGTAGTCTTAGATAGGGATTGAAAGGTTTTCTCTCTGCTTTCTAGTTCCTTTATTAGATTGTTGATGTATTCATCGGCTTGAAAAGATGATACAATGATGGAACATTCGTGGCGGGAGTATTCTTTGTGGCGATTGGCAGACAACCAGTTGAAAGAGCCTTCGATTAATGTATGGTTATCAATAGCCAACGATTTATTGTGGATACCTTTTACTTCAATGAGGGTTACACCACTTTCTATCAATGCGTTCCGTCCATCCTTGGCATGACTGAGTAAATGTTTATTTTTCATATCATAATCTAGGGACGAATCGGTGTAGATTGTGACATCAACTCCTCGTTGTACCGTATGCCGTATCAACGGAATCAGCTGGTCGTTTTCTATGGCATGGATAGATATGAATGGAGATACAATCAGCAGGCGGCGTCTTGCTTTCTCAAAAGCCTGACGAAGAGTCTGAACATGCTCTTCTGTGGTGGACAGACGAAGGGTGGGGTGGTAGGTGCACAGTGGGATTTCCTGTTGGTAAATAAAGTTGTTGGAAATCTCGTTGGATGGAGCATCGAAAAGCCATTTAGCCATATTCCCTGCCGGAGTATTTTCTTCCGGATGGAAAATATTCATGTTGCCAAAAACAATGAAATGATGCTGGGCGCGTGATATCGCTACATTGAGCATATTGTATTTTCCATCACGCTCCATAAAAAGAGAATGGTCTTCAGGAGAGTTGACTGTTGAAAAAAGAACAATCGGACATTGGGCACCTTGCAGGGAATGTACTGTGCCGATGATCATCTCTTTATATTTCTCATTTCCTGATATTTTTTGTATTTGATGCCGTATTTCGGCCTCTTGGGCTTTGAAAGGAGTTACTACGGCTACAATTTCATGAATAGGCTTTTTATAGGTCTTTTCCAAATTATCTTTCTCCAGCTCCAGCCAACAGACAATGGCTTCCGCTTCAGCCCGGTTGAGGCGGCTTCCTGTTTTTCCGGGGCTGCTGTAACTGTTGATGTGTACATATCCTTTAGAGGGGAGGGACTTGTATTTTACTTCGTTACCTTTTTTAGGAAGTAACCTGCCGTGGTAAACATAATCATTGCAATAAGCAATAATGGAATCTACGCATCGTCTGTGTTCGGTCAGAAAAGCTCCTTTTTCACCTTTTACTGTAAAATTACAGCTTTTACGTGCCAGTTTCATTATACTTCCGGAAGAAGAAAGGAAACCGTTGTTCTCCAAGAAACGGTATTTTTCCGAGGACTGGTTGGAAACAATGCCCAGATTCTTTAAATTAATGAATGAATATTCATCAGAAATGGACCATACGGGTTCTATTTGTTGAATATCGCCTACTAAAATCGCTTGTTTGGCCAAACTGAAGGAGGGAACGGCAAGTTCGGGTGAAACTTGTCCGGATTCGTCTACAATCAGCAGGTCTATTCCATTGTATAAGGGAACATCCCATTTTCCGTTCTCCGCATAGGTCATATACTTGGGTAGGGAGTGGAAAGTAGAGATGAAAACAGGCATTACACAAGCCAGACGTTTTAGTCTTTGGGTATAGGCTTCCTGTGTACGCTGTTTACCTTCATCGCACTTGCTTAACCGGTGAATAAACTCGGCTTCCCGATAATGTATGGCATACCAGAACATTTGATACCGATAACTGATATCCAGTCTTACTGCCATGTCTTCTGTATAAGGCAAGTTGCCATACTCAGGGTTGGAACTGATCTTTTCGTAACGTTCTTTGAATTCTTCTGTCAAAGCCCACTGTTCTATTACTTTGTCATAGGAGGGTAATGGCTCATGGAATTTGCGGATAAACTTCTGTAATATATTGTTTTCCTTCCGGTTTCCATATTCTGTTGTTTCGGCAGCTTGGATACAGAAGATAATCTTTTTTTGGAGAGCTTGCATTTCCTTACGGAGGAATTGTTGGCATTTTGTTTCATCTTGATAGGCTTTTCCAAAAAAGTTATTGAAACATTGTAGATAAAAGTTTTTGTATTCCTCTTGACGTTCGGGAGTATCGTATGTTGCTGGAAATCCATCCCCCATGGGGTTGAACATCATTTTGTATTGTTCTTGTAGTTCTTTTTTTCCTGACAGATATAAGCCTAACGTATCTAGTTCGGGTAGCCAGCGGTTGGATAACCGGGGATGTGCCGTGTCATTAGTTGTTTCCGCTTTGAAATCTTTCAGGATATTGGTGATCGCCTGATTATTAGCTGAACTTGCAACTATAATTTCCGGTTCTTCCGGATTGTTTAGGATATTATGGGCAAGTCTGTTTGCTATGACTGTTTGCAGGAAAGTGGTTTTTCCTGTTCCCGGAGGGCCGTTGACGACAAAAATATCAGTACATTCCGGTGTAGTATACATTGCCAGTGTTTCGCGTTGAGATACAGACAAAGGGAAGTCGCCACTCATTTGTGCCCAATGTTCTCGGTTGCAATAAACTTTTCGGGTGGTTGGACTGGGAAGAACGTTGGTTGGTTTGGTCTGTATCAATAAATTCAACAAAGGATGCGGAGTGGTATCGTTATCTTTTAAGAGCTTGTCATATAGTGTGATTATGGGCTGTGCCATATTACGTTCGGAGGCTTTTATGATAATGATTTCTGGATTATCATGGTAGTTCATCGTTCTGAAAGTTTTGCCGGTTGCTTTTTTGAAAAGCTGTTCGCATGCTCGCCAATAGGTTTCCCATTCTGTAATTTCTGTATTGAAATCGGATAGTAGTCGGTCTACTTTTGGAAGAGAGGTTATGGTGCGGTCATTGGCTGCATTGGGTTCCAAAAATTTACGAATAAAGATTGGAATTCTGTCTGATTCGTTCTCGCATACGGTTAGTTTACCGTCAGGCAACATGGTGGCAGTAATCAAAAAGGGATATTCCGGTCTTTCTGATTGGGAAGTCCAGCCGTTTTCAAATTCGGGCAAAAGAATACAAGGAGCAATCATTACTTTTTGTTTTTCATTGCTATCTTCTGCTTTCCAATCAGGGAAAATAACAGGAATACTTTTGAGAGGAACGAATTTAAGTATTTTATCACCGATGTTTAAGGTGATTCGTGCTCCTTTGGGAGCAATGGCTTTGCGTTCTGCATCTTGAAGGCAGGTTTTCCAGTATTTTAGCAAGGTTTGGTCCATTTGTCTTTACGTTTGTGTGATGGAATAATGCACAAATATAGAAAAATAGGTGAAAAAAAATATGATAATTGGGGTAACATTCCCGAATTTATAAGTTTTATTTGGAAAATGTTAGAGTAGTCCTTGTTGGCGGTAAATGAATTGGAATAAAACGGGATAATTGTAATATTTTGTGGTGATGAGGCTAAGAAACCGGACTTTATGAAGCAAATGAAGCTAAAATAGACGAAAATTTATCTGTTTGGGGAGCGTGGATATACTAATTTTGCCAATAAATGAAACTTAAATCTATGATGAAAAGACTTGTTAATTTATTGGTTGCTTTTATTCTTTCTGTAAATTGTATTAGCGCCCAGAATCTTACTCGTTGGGTTAATCCGTTTATTGGAACCGGTGCTGTTCAATCTAGTCTTTCTGGGAATAATTATCCGGGAGCTACTGTTCCTTTTGGTATGGTGCAGTTGAGTCCCGACACTCGTGAAGCTCCTGATTGGGCGCAAGCTTCAGGATATGATTATAATGATTCTATTATTTATGGTTTCAGTCATACGCGTTTAAGCGGAACCGGTGCTTCTGATTTTATAGATATACTTCTATTCCCTACCATCAGTGATAAAAGGAAATCGACTTTCACTCATCAACACGAACAGGCGCGTCCGGGCTATTATCAGGTATTATTGAAAGATGAGAAGATTCAAGCGGAGTTGACGGCTTCTGTACACGTAGGAGTGCATCGCTATACCTGTTCTGATGGTGACCAGTTGAAATTATGGTTGGATTTGGACCACTCGGCAAATAAGGGGAGTTGGAACCGCCGGATTATTCAATCACAACTCCGCATGGTTTCTCCTACCGTAGTAGAGGGATATCGTATTATTACGGGATGGGCAAAGCTGAGAAAGATTTATTTTCATCTTGAATTTTCCCAACCGGTCCTATCCAATCAGTTATATGATGGCAATCGGATGTATGAGAATACTCCTGTCATTAATGGTACGGAACTGCGTGGATTGTTTTGCTTCGATAAGAAGTGGAATAAAGAATTGATATGTAAAGTCGCTTTATCTCCGGTTTCCATTGAAAATGCCCGGTTGAATATGGCAACTGAGGTCCCCGGATGGGACTTTGAATATATTGCTCGTGCTGCCGAAACTAGTTGGGAGAAAGAATTGAAGAAGATTATCATTCAAGGTACCGATTTGCAGAAAAAGATTTTTTATACGGCTTTATATCACACTATGGTACAACCCAATACGATGAGTGATGTTAATGGTGAATATATGGCATCCGATTACGTCACTCGTTCTGTGGCAAAAGGGGAGGTGCATTATTCTACTTTTTCTTTATGGGATACTTTCAGGGCCGCCCATCCACTTTATACTTTGATACACACGCACCGCATTCCCGATTTTGTTAAGAGCATGATGAGGCAATACGATTATTATGGCTATTTGCCTGTATGGCAATTATGGGGACAGGATAATTATTGTATGATTGGCAACCACTCCATTCCTGTCATTGTGGATGCTGTTCTGAAGGGTGTTGCCGGGGTGGATGAAGAGAAAGCCTATGAAGCGGTTTTTAATAGTTCTATCGTGTCTCATCCGAACTCTCCTTTTGAAGTATGGGAGAAATATGGATATATGCCGGAGAATATTCAGACACAATCTGTTTCTATTACTTTGGAGCAGGCTTTTGATGATTGGTGTGTCGCACAGTTGGCTAAGCGATTGGGAAAAGAAAAGGATTATAATCATTTTATGAAACGATCTGCTTTCTATCGGAATTTGTTCAATTCTAAAACCGGGTTCTTCCAGCCTAAGAATGATAAGGGTGAGTGGATTGAGCCATTTGACCCTTATAAGTATGGGGCGAATGGAGGTTATCCTTTTACTGAAGGGAATGCTTGGCAATACTTTTGGTATGTACCCCAGAATATCCCCGATTTGATTTCACTGACAGGGGGGAACAAAGCCTTCCTTTGTCGCAAAGTTGGATACATTCTTTACGGTTAGCTACCAAAGTGGTGCATTGAATGACAATGCTTCCGGTTTTGTAGGACAGTATGCGCATGGTAATGAACCGAGTCATCATGTGGCTTATCTGTATGCTTGTGCGGGGGAACCTTGGAAAACACAGAAATACGTGGCGTATATCATGAATGAACTGTATAACGATTCTTCTTCAGGTTATGCCGGAAATGATGATTGTGGAGAGATGTCTGCTTGGTATGTGTTTGGAGCACTTGGCTTTTATCCGGTAAATCCGGTAAGTGGGGAGTACGTTATTGGTACTCCTATGTTGGAAGAAGCTGTCATTCAGTTACCCGATAGAAAGACTTTTACGGTAAAAGCTCCGCGTAAGGAGGACAATGAGGTTTATATCTGTTCCATGAAACTGAATGGTGAAAAATATACGAAGAATTATATTACTCATCAGGATATCATGAAGGGCGGAATATTGGAGTTTGTTATGACTGCCTCACCGGGAAAATGATAACAAATGGTGAAGTGTTGGAATTTGTGCCGGGAAAGATTTCTAAATGTTGAATAACTCCCTTTTATAGGTTACGATTGAAGCAAAAGAGTCTAAAAATGGCGAGTTTTTCTCTACCTAATGGGAGAGGTATATCTACTTTTGTTTCAGAAGAAACTATTAATCATGAAAAATATGAAACATTTTAAGACTTATTTAGCAGCAATGGCTTTGGCCCTTTCCGGATGCCAGAGTGCAACTGATTCCTGTGAAACTACAGAATTGTGGTATGCCCAACCGGCAAAAGTTTGGATGGAATCTTTACCTATCGGTAATGGGCGTTTGGGAGCTATGACTTATGGTGGAATAGAGGAAGAGAAACTGGCATTGAATGAATCGACAATGTGGTCCGGCCAGTACAATGAGAACCAGAACAAACCTTTCGGACGAGAGAAAATGAACCAGCTCAGAAAGTTGTTTTTTGAGGGAAAACTATCGGAAGGAAACCGTATAGCCGGAGATAATCTTCATGGCAACCAGACTTCTTTCGGAACTCATCTTCCCATTGGAGATTTGAAGATGCAATTCATTTACCCCGAAGGTAAAGTGACCGACTACCGCCGTTCGTTAAGCTTGGATGAGGCTGTCAGCAGCGTTTCTTTCAACTCCGGTGGTGTGAACTATAAACGTGAGTATTTTGCTACAAACCCGGATAATGTTCTCGTACTCCGCTTGACCGCTGATAAGCAAAAGTCCATTACTATGAACATGGGATTGGATTTGATGCGTCAAGCTGATCTTTCTGTAGAAAATAACCAATTGGTGTTTACCGGAAAAGTAGATTTTCCTTTGCATGGTCCGGGCGGAGTCTGTTTTGAAGGAAGAATAGCCGTTTTGGCCGATAACGGAGAGGTAAAGATGGAACAGTCTGGGGTAAGTATCAAAGAAGCTGATGCCGTGACTTTGATTGTCGATGTGCGTACTGATTATAAAAGTCCTGATTACAAGACTCTTTGTGCTGACGGTGTGGAGAAGGCTGCAGCTAAATCTTATGATGAATTGAAGCAGGCGCATATAAAGGATTATAATACGTTGTACAATCGTGTTTCTATCCATTTCGGGCAAGACGCTAACCGGGCGATGCCTACGGATGTCCGTTGGAAACAAGTGAAGGAAGGCAAGACCGATACCGGACTGGATGCCTTGTTCTTCCAGTATGGTCGTTACCTTACCATTGCCAGTTCGCGCGAGAACTCTCCCCTGCCCATAGCTTTGCAAGGTTTCTTTAATGATAACAAGGCTTGTAATATGGGGTGGACGAATGATTATCATTTGGATATCAATACTGAACAGAATTATTGGGCAGCCAATGTCGGTAATCTTGCCGAATGTAATGCCCCCCTCTTTACCTATATAAAGGATTTAGCTCATCACGGTGCGAAGACTGCTGAAGTGGTCTACGGATGTAAAGGCTGGACTGCCCATACCACCGCTAATGTTTGGGGATATACTCCCGCATCCAGCACGATTATTTGGGGACTGTTTCCTATGGCAGGCTCATGGATTGCTTCTCATCTTTGGACACAATACGAATTTACACAAGATAAACAATATCTGGCCGAAACTGCCTATCCGCTTTTGAAAGGTAATGCACAGTTCATTTTGGATTTCTTGGCAAAAGACCCGAAGAGTGGTTATCTGATGACAGGGCCGAGCATCTCACCCGAAAACTGGTTCCGTACAGCAGGCGGTGAAGAAATGGTTGCTTCCATGATGCCTGCCTGTGACCGTGAGCTGGCCTACGAGATCTTGTCGAATTGTGTCCGGGCTTCAGAAATATTAGATACAGACCGTGAGTTTGCCGATAGCCTGCGTACCGCTATCGCCCAGCTTCCTCCTATCCAGTTACGTGCCAATGGTGCTATCCGTGAGTGGTTTGAAGATTTTGAAGAAGCGCATCCCAATCATCGTCATACTTCCCATCTGCTAGCTTTGTATCCTTTTTCCCAGATCACTTTGGAGAAGACTCCCGAATTGGCGGAAGCTGCCCGTAAGACTATCGAGAATCGTTTGTCTGCCGAAAACTGGGAAGATACAGAATGGAGCCGTGCCAATATGATTTGTATGTATGCTCGGTTGAAAGATGCGCAGGAAGCATATAAGAGTGTCCAATTATTACAGGGCAAGCTTTCACGTGAAAATTTAATGACTGTATCTCCTGGTGGCATTGCTGGTGCGGAAGGTGATATTTATTCGTTTGATGGGAATCCTGCCGGTACAGCTGGTATGGCAGAAATGCTCATACAGAATCATGAGGGTTATGTAGAATTCTTACCCTGTTTGCCTGTTGAATGGAAAGATGGTAGTTTTAAAGGTCTGTGTTTAAAGGGAGGAGCTGAAGCAACTGCTGAATGGACGAATGCTGTCATCAATAAAGCTTCTTTAAAAGCTACTGCTGATCAGGTTTTAAAAGTGAAAATTCCTCAAGGGAAAAAATATAGAGTGCTTTTAAATGGTAAGGAGGCAATTGCAAATCCTGATGCAAAGGGTTTAATAACGGTGGATATGAAACGTGGAGATTTGCTGGAGTTATTGTAAAAAAACAGGCTGCTTTGCATAGCTTGATTGAGGATTACATCTTAGTATATTGAGGTGTAGTCCTCGTTTTATGATAAGACAACCTGCAAAGTGATGAAATAGTAATATTGTCCATGTTCTCAGTAATTTTTTCTATTCTTTAAGTCCTTGAATCCTTGTTACTTTGCATTATAAAACTAACTAATATATGATATTCATGAAAACACAATCTAATTTTTATCTATTTCTTATCGCTTTGATTTCTGCTATGGGAGGTTTCCTGTTTGGATATGACTGGGTGGTAATCGGAGGAGCAAAACCTTTTTATGAACAATACTTTGGTATAGCAAATGATCCTGTCATGCAGGGGTGGGCAATGAGCAGTGCCTTGATTGGCTGTTTGTTTGGGGCACTAAGTGCCGGTAAGCTGAGTGACCGTTTGGGACGTAAGCCGATTTTGATTTTGGCGGCAGGACTGTTTATCTGTACGGCTGTCGGTACAGGGGCTGTTCATTCTTTTACTTTCTTTAATGTATTTCGTTTGGTAGGGGGCTTTGCTATAGGGATTGCTTCTAGTTTGTCACCTATGTATATAGCAGAAATTGCTCCGGCGCATCTGCGTGGACGGTTTGTGTCCATCAATCAGTTGACGGTAGTATTAGGTATCTTGACTTCTCAGATTGTAAATTGGCAAATAGCTGAGCCTGTGGCATTAGGAGCTACTCATGAAATGATCCGTGAATCATGGAACGGACAGATGGGATGGCGCTGGATGTTTTGGGCAATGACTGTCCCGGCCGCCTTGTTCTTTGTTTTTAGTTTTATATTACCGGAAAGTCCTCGTTGGTTAGCCTCTTCGGGAAAACGGGAGGCGGCACTCAAGGTTTTTACCCGTATGGGAGGAAAGGAATATGCTGTTACCGAGTTGGCTGCTATAGAAGCTGTTTCAGCCTGCCAGACGCAAGAAGGAGGCTACCGTCAATTATTAAATCCTGCTATGTATAAAGTGTTGACTATAGGTGTTGTTATGGCTATTTTGCAGCAATGGTGTGGCATTAATGTTATTTTTAACTATGCACAGGAAATATTTATGGCAGCAGGTTATGGCGTGTCTGATGTTTTGATGAATATTGTGGTGACCGGTATTACGAATGTCATATTTACTATTCTAGCTATGTTTGTGGTAGACCGCTGGGGACGTAAGGCATTGACATTGATCGGATCATTTGGCTTGGCAGTAATTTATACCTTTATGGGAGCCGCTTATTATTTTCATATCACAGGAGTTGTTCTATTGATTATTGTCGTGATGGCCATTGCTTGTTATGCCATGACTTTGGCTACAGTGATGTGGGTCATTATCTCAGAGATTTTCCCGAATCGTATTCGTGGAGTTGCTATGTCTGTTTGCACTTTCGCTTTGTGGGCGGCTTGTTTTATACTTACCTATACTTTCCCAATGCTGAATAGTGGTTTGGGAGCTGCCGGAACATTCTGGTTGTATGGATTGATTTGCCTGGCTGGAGGAATATTTGTTGTGTTCCGTTTGCCGGAAACCAAAGGGAAGAGCTTGGAAGAAATTGAAAAAGAATTAGTGAAATAACAATATTTATTATGGAGAAAATAACTCAATATTTAATTCAAAGTACCGTTCATGGCAGTGAGGTGCGTGCATGGGAGGAAGATATCATGCTTCCTACTTATGAGATAGGAAAGGAAGAGAAGAATCCTATTTTTCTTGAAAAAAGGGTTTATCAGGGAAGTTGCGGATCAGTCTATCCTTATCCGGTGGTAGAGAAGATTTCAGATAAAAAAGTAGACAAGAGGTATCATGCATTATTTATCGAGAATGAATACATCAAGGTGATGATACTTCCCGAGCTGGGTGGTCGTATACACATGGCTTATGATAAGGTGAAAAGACGTCATTTTGTTTATTACAATCAAGTAGTGAAACCGGCATTGGTGGGATTGACAGGACCTTGGATTTCTGGAGGCATCGAATTTAACTGGCCTCAGCATCACCGTCCTTCTACTTTTTTGCCTACTGATTTTTTGATAGAGGAAAATGCGGATGGCAGTAAGACAGTATGGTGCAATGAAGTGGAGAGAATGTTCCGCACCAAAGGTATGCAGGGATTTACGCTTTATCCGGGCAAAGCTTATATAGAAATAAAAGTGAAGATTTATAATCGTACGTCTTTCCCTCAGACTTTTTTGTGGTGGGCCAATCCTGCAGTAGTAGTCAATGACCATTATCATTCGGTATTTCCACCTGATGTGAATGCGGTGTTCGATCATGGCAAGCGCGATGTTTCTTCTTTTCCTATTGCTACAGGAGTTTATTATAAACAGGATTATTCTGCTGGGGTGGATATCTCTAAATATAAAAATATTCCGGTTCCTACATCATATATGGCTATCAAGTCTAAATATGATTTTGTAGGTGGTTATGAAGAAGATGCCCATGGCGGTCTGCTGCATGTGGCCGATCATCATGTTTCTCCGGGAAAGAAACAATGGACATGGGGGAATGGTGATTTCGGTAAGGCGTGGGATCGCAATCTGACCGATGAGGATGGACCTTACATTGAGCTGATGACCGGTATGTATACGGATAACCAACCGGACTTTACTTGGTTACAGCCCTATGAGGAAAAATCATGGGTACAGTATTTTATGCCTTATAGTGAAGTGGGTTATGTAAAGAATGCAACTAAAGATGCTTTGCTGAATTTGGAAATAAAGGAAGGTAAAGCCCGTTTGGTGCTTTATACTACGGGAGTGAATAGTGGAGTACGTATTATAGTAAAAGCTATTAAAGGCACTGTTTTATTGGATAAGACTACACAAATTTCGCCATCAGAACCGTTTATTACGACTTTTGCGGCAGAAGGACTAAAAGAAGAGGAGGTATGTGTAGAGGTTCGTGATAAGGAAGGACAAATTTTGCTTTCTTATCAAGCGGATAAGCCGGAAATCAAGCCGGTTCCTGATCCTGCTAAAGCTGCTAAAGATCCTCAAGATATTGCTTCTGTCGAACAACTGTTTTTGACCGGACTACATTTGGAACAATATCGCCATGCTACTTATAATCCGATGGATTATTATATGGAAGCATTAAGACGTGAACCGGGAGATGTACGTTGTAACAATGCGGTAGGGTTATTGTTGATGCGTAAAGGACAATTTGCAATGGCGGAGAGCTATTTCCGGAAAGCGGTGGAAACCTTGACTGAACGTAATCCGAATCCTTATGACGGTGAACCTTATTATAATTGGGGTTGGAGTTGTATGATGCAACAGAAATGGGATGAGGCTTATGATGCTTTCTTTAAGTCGGCATGGAATGCTGCTTGGCAGGATGCGGCTTATTATGCACTAGCACAACTTGACACTCGTAAAGGAAAGTATGAAAGTGCTTTGGACAAGATAGACCGTTCATTGATTCGTAATTGGCATAATCACAAAGCGCGTCAGTTGAAAATTTCCATTCTACGCAAATTGGGTCGTAAAGAGGAAGCTTTGGCGCTCGTAGCCGAATCATTGCAGATAGATCGTTTTAATATGGGATGCCGTTTTGAACATTATTTGTTGACCCGGGATGTGGAAGTGTTGGAGGAAATGAAAAAGTTGATGCGTGGCTGGGCTCACGGATATATAGAATATGCATTGGATTTTGCTGCTGCCGGACTGTACGAGGAAGCTCTTTCTTTGTTGGAATGCTACGTAACCGGAGTTACAGAAGTATATCCTGTCGTTTATTATACAATGGGGTATTTCCATACCTGTAAGGGAGATGAGAGTAAAGCATTGGAATATTATCAGCGAGCAGAAAAGGAAAATCATTCATATTGTTTCCCGAATCGTATAGAAGAAGTATTGATTCTTCAAGATGCCGTACGTTTGAATATTCATGGAGCAAAAGCGGCATATAGTTTAGGAAACTTTTGGTATGCTAACCGTCAGTATGATAATGCTATTGCTTGTTGGGAACATTCGGCTGCTATAGAGCCAACATTCCCTACCGTATGGCGTAATTTATCTTTAGCTTATTATAATAAGCGTAATGATAAACAAAGGGCTTTGGAAACTCTGGAAAAAGCTTATGCATTGGATGAGCACGATTCTCGTATATTAATGGAGTTGGACCAACTTTATAAACGTTTAGGCCGACCTCATACAGAACGTTTGGCTTTTTTGGAAGCACATCTGTCTGAAGTGGAACAGCGTGATGATCTGTCCATTGAGCGTATCACTTTGTATAATCAACTAGGGCGCTATACTGAAGCAAAAGAATTGATTGCCGCACGTAATTTCCATCCATGGGAAGGAGGAGAAGGAAAAATCACCGGACAATATGTATTGTGCCGTATAGAATTAGCAAAGATTGCTTTAAGTGAAAAACGTTATGCCGATGCTTTAGTCCTTTTGGATGAAACGAATGTTTATCCATTTAATTTGGGTGAGGGAAAATTGGCAAATGCTGAAGAGAATGATATCTGGTATTATAAAGGTGAGGCGCTTCGTGGATTGGGAAATGAGCAACAAGCTATAGATTGCTTCACCAAAGCAACCATTGGCTCGTCAGAACCACAACAGGCTTTCTTTTACAATGACCAACAGCCCGACAAGATTTTCTATCAAGGTTTGGCATGGCGTGCATTGGGCAGGGAAGACAAGGCGTGCGGTTGCTTTAACAAATTGATAAAGCATGGTGAAAAGCATTTATTTGACCACTGCCGGATTGATTATTTTGCTGTTTCTCTGCCTGATTTGGCTATTTGGGAAGATGACTTGGATAGACGTAACCGCATTCATTGCAATTATGTGATGGGACTGGGTTGTTTAGGATTGCGTGAAATGGGAAAAGCCATTGATTTTTTGGATAAGGTGCGAGAATTGGATATTAATCATCAAGGTGGACAAATCCATCGTAACTTGTGTGCCGTATGAAAAAAAAGAATATTTTCCTTTTGTTGGTAACATGGTGTCTGTGTGTTTTTGCACAGGCACAAACACCGTCAGCTTATGAATTATCATCCCCAAACGGGCAATTGGCACTTACTGTAGAGAATGGAAGGGTATTACAATATTCTTTAAGTTTGGAAGGTAAGCCTGTCATTCATCCCTCTGCTATTTGTATGACGATGGAAAATGGAAATATATGGGGAAAGAATGGTGAAGTGGTAGGAGCTTCTACAAGGAGTACTTCCGAGAAGGTTTATCCGGTAGCTGGTAACTATCGTGAATTAACAGACCATTATAATGAACTTTCTTTGAAATTCAAGGATGGTTATTCAGTTATATTCCGGATGTATAATGAAGGAATGGCATATCGTTTTTGTGGAAATCTTCCGGAGCAGGATTCTTTGATTGTAGCTGATGAAGAAGCTTCTTTTAATCTGGGCGATGATCCGGCAGTTATTTTACCCGAAACAACTAATTTTACAGCTTGGGAGTTGAGCAATGTGCTTTACGAGGGCATTTCTAAAATAGAAGAACATAAATATGGTATTACACCAACTTTATTTACAAACAAGATGCAGAATGTGCGTGTTGTGGTGGCTGAATCAGATTTGAATAACTATCCGGGTATGTATCTTCGTAAGGAAGATGGCAAGATGAAAGGTTATTGGGCGGCCTATCCTAAAAAAATAGAGATGGGCAGTTGGGGAAATTTTATTACGGTAGTTAAAGAGAGGGAGAATTATTTAGCACGTACTGCTGGTAATCATGCTTTCCCTTGGCGTATAGCTATTGTAGCCAAGGATGATAAGGAACTACTGACTAATGAAATGATTTACTTACTGGCCAAGCCCCAACAAATAAAGGATACGGATTGGATTCGTCCTGGTAAAGCAACTTGGGAATGGTGGCATTGTGCTATTTTGGAAAAAGCTCCTTTCCCTTCCGGTCATCAAAACCTTTCGACGCAGATGTACAAGTATTATATTGATTTCGCTTCCGAAAACAAGATACCTTATCTGCTGGTCGATGCCGGTTGGAGCAATGTTTTTAATCATGCTGATTTGAATAAGAATATTGATATAAAAGAGGTGATACGCTATGGAAAAGAAAAAAAAGTAGGTGTATGGCTTTGGACTGTTGCTGCTACTTTATTCCAACATCCGCATTGTTATTTGGATTCTATCAGCAAATGGGGTGCTGTTGGGGTAAAAATAGATTTTTTTGATCGTGATGATGCCCAAATAATCCCTCAATATGAAAATCTGGCAAAGGCTTGTGCTGAGCGGCATCTTATGGTGGATTTTCATGGATGCAGCAAGCCTACCGGACTTCATCGGGCATATCCTAATGTCCTTTCTTATGAAGCCATGCGATGTGCGGAATGTTTTAAGTGGGATACCACTTCTAATCCGGATTATCAGCTTCAATGTATCTTTGCCCGTATGCTGGGAGGTGGAATTGATTATACTCCGGGTTCGATGCGTAACAGCACATTGGAGAAATTTAAGCCGATCGATCCGGGGTTGCCTAGTTCATTGGGGACTCGTTCACATGAATTGGCCTTGTTTGTTGTACTTTCCGCACCATTTGCCAGTTTATGTGATTCTCCGGATGAGTATCGTAAGTATCCTGATATTTTAAAGTATTTAGCGGAAGTACCGACTTCATGGGATCAGACGATTCCCTTAGCTGCCCGTGTGGGCGAATATGCCGTGTTGGCCAAGCAGAAAGAAAATACTTGGTATATAGGCGGATTGAATGCTTGGGGAGAGAGAACAATTCAGGTGGATTGCTCTTTCCTGCCTCAGGATAAGAAATATACCATTGAAATTTTTCAGGATAAAAAAAGAAGTAACAAGAATGCTAATTTATACGAACATAAAATAATGGATATAGATAATAAGAATATTATTGAAATGTTTATGGCTTCTGGTGGGGGATTTGTAATAGTCATTCGTGAAAAGAAATAGAGGGGCAACCCTCTATTTCTTTTATATTGGCATTATTTATCCTTTTTTTCTTTTATCTTTGACTCAAATTTTGAACAAGCTATGAAAAAGACTTTGCTCATTTTATGTTGTTTGTATGTTGTATTTACATTACAGGCAGTTGATAGGGGATTGTCCAATTTTTATTTTTCTCATATAACGGGTGAGAATGGACTATCACAAAGTAATGTGAAGGCTATCATTCAGGATAGTTACGGGTTTATGTGGTTTGGTACAAAAAATGGTTTGAACCGTTTTGATGGAACTTCTATTGTACAGATGAACTGTGATGACTATGTAGCCGGTACGGGAAACCATAATATTTCTGCTTTGTTTGAAGATAAGGAACGTCAGTTATGGGTAGGAACGGATAGAGGAGTCTATCGTTATAATCCTGCCTTGGATATATTCACGGCAATGAATATGGAAACAGAAGAAGGGGTGAATATGAATAATTGGGTATCTAATATTGTGGCGGATTCTATTGGTAATATTTGGATTGTAATTCCTGATCAGGGAGTTTTTCGCTATAAGGATGAGAAGCTTTATTTTTATGAAGTAACCAACAAAGAGCATTTTAAAACAGAAGCTCCGGATTGTATTTTGGTACGCCCTGATGGTGATGTTTGGGTTGGTACATGGGGAGTCGGACTTTTTCGATATGATAGAAATACGGATAAATTTGAACAATATTGTGTTGATAAAACCGGGCGTTCGTTAAAGGGAAAGAATATTAATTTTATTTGTAATTATGGTGATTGGATTGCAATGGCTATTCATGAAGGGGAACTAATGAAATATAATCCCGGTACGAATCAGCTGGTAAAAATAGATATACCGGAGGCTAACCATACATTTGTACGTAATGTAGCCTGTTTTGACAATGAACTATGGGTGGGAACTCACGAAGGTTTGTTTGTTGTAAATGAGAGGAAGAATAAAATAGTTCATTTGAAGCAAGATCTGATGCGTCCGTTCAGTTTGTCAGATAAGATTATTTATACTATTTACCGAGATCGGGAAGGGGGAATTTGGCTGGGAACCATGTTTGGCGGGGTGGATTATCTGCCTCATCATGATTTATTGTTTGATAAATATGTACCTGGGAGTGATGGGAACTCATTAACAACGAAACGGGTAAGAGAGATAGCTTCTGATAATAAGGGTAACATATGGATTGGCACTGAAGATGATGGGGTGAACATATTAAATATTGCTTCCGGAAAGGTAAGGCGGTTGAGATTGAACGATTATGATAAAGGGAACTATATGGTTACTTTGGGAATGTTTGTCAAAGGAAGCCAATTGTTCTGTGGCTTGTTTAAGCAAGGATTGGATGTGATTCAATTACCCGAGAATAAAGTTTGTCATTATACTCCTGAGGAGTTAAATATAGGAGAAGGAAGTGTTTATACTTTTTTTATAGATAATGAAGGATATAAGTGGATTGGTACAGGCTGGGGACTTTATAAAGCTGCTCCTACAAGTTTTCATTTTGACAAAGTGGAAGAAGTGGGATTTGATTGGATTTTTGATGTATTTCAAGATAAAGATGGAATGATGTGGTTCGCCTCCATGGGAAGTGGGTTATGGAAGTATGATCCCCATAAGAATCTTTTTAAAAAGTATACTCATGAGGAAGGTAAGGAAAATACATTGAGCTCTAATTCTGTGAGTTCTGTCATGCAGGATTGTAAAGGCCGTATTTGGATTTCTACGGATCGTGGTGGTATTTGTTGTTATAATTCTCAAACGGATGATTTTACTACTTTTTCTATCAAAGACGGTTTACCAGATGATGTGGCTTATAAGATCTTGGAAGATGAACAATCAAATTTATGGTTTGGAACAAATCGTGGACTGGTTAGATTTAATCCGGAATCAAAAGATATACGGGTGTATACCACTAAAGATGGTCTATTAGGGAATCAGTTTAATTATAAGTCAGCTTTGAAGGGTGAGGACGGTAAGTTTTATTTTGGTGGTATAGACGGATTGATTGCATTTGATCCTAACTCTTCAGAGAAAATAAATTTCTTACCACCTGTTTATATTTCAAAGTTCAGCATTTATAATCAGGAAATAACAGTTCACACTCCTAATTCTCCTTTGAAAAAGTGTATAGAACATACAGATGAAATTATATTACCTTATGATCAGGCAAATATTAGTTTCGATGTTGCTTTATTAAGTTATTCTACTACGGAGTCCAATCAGTATTATTATAAATTAGTTCCGTTGGACAAAGACTGGATACGGGCAGCGAGTAATCAGAATATTTCTTACGCTAAACTGCCTCCGGGAGATTATATCTTGCAAGTGCGGGCTACCAATAGTGCCAAAGAAGGCCCTTATGCTACCCGGTCTTTATCCATTGTTATTCTGCCTCCTTGGTGGCAGTCCGTCTGGGCTTATTTTCTGTATATTATATGGGGAATCTGTGTCGTACTTTGCTGGTTCTTTTGGTATAGAAGACGCAAAGAGAAACAGATGGAAGAAAAGCAGAAGTTATTTGAAATTGAGAAGGAGAAAGAACTCTATGAATCAAAAGTCAGTTTCTTTACTGAAATAGCTCATGAGGTGCGCACGCCCTTGACATTGATAAATGGTCCGTTGGAAGCAATTGAGGAAATGGATATCAAGGATCAGAAATTGAATAAGAATTTGAAAGTAATCGGGCAGAATACCAAGAGATTATTAGATTTGACTGGACAGTTGCTTGATTTTCAGAAAATAGGGGCGAGCAAATTTGAACTGAAATTTGAAACGGTTGATGTAACGGCATTGCTGAATGAAACGATTGCTCGTTTTGAGCCTACTATTCTGCAAAAGCAGAAAGAGTTATTGCAGCATATTCCCCAAGAAAGAATTATGGCTGCCATAGATAAGGAGGCTATCACAAAAGTATTGAGTAATTTGTTGAATAATGCTTTGAAATATGCCCGTCATACCATTACGATAGATTTATTCCAAGATGAAGCTGATTTTACAGTTCGTATTGTCAGTGACGGAGAAAAGATACCTGAAGCGTCCAGCCAACAGATTTTTGAACCCTTTTATCAGATGGAGAAGAAGGATACAGTTCGGATGGGAGTAGGCATAGGATTACCTTTAGCTCGTTCGCTAGCCACTTTGCATAAAGGCAGGCTTTATTTGGATATAGAACAACCGGAGAATACATTTGTTTTGATCATTCCTTTGAATAAAGAGGAAGTAAGGCAGCAAATAGAGAAGGTAGTGGAACAAAATATAGAAGTATTGGATGAGGAAACATCAACAGAAACAGACCAGATGAAAGGTTATACTTTATTGTTAGTAGAGGACAATGAAAGTATGAGATCTTTTATCTTTGAACGATTGGAAGTTTTGTTTACGGTGGAAACTGCTGTGAATGGACAGGAAGCGTTGGATGTTTTACGTAGTAATCACATAGATTTGGTAATCAGTGATATAATGATGCCGGTGATGAATGGCTATGAATTATGTAAGGAAATAAAGGGGGATATTGATTTGTGTCATATTCCGGTTATTTTCCTTACCGCCAAGAACGATTTGAAGAGTAAAATTAACGGATTGAAGATAGGAGCGGAAGCTTATGTGGAGAAACCTTTTTCTTTCAATTATTTGAAGAGTCAGATTTTGTCTTTACTCAGCAATCGTAGAAAAGAACGTGAGGCATTCTCTAAACGTCCTTTTTTTCCTGTGCATAATATGCAGATGAACAAGGCGGATGAAGAATTTATGAATAAAGTAATCAATGTAATTCAAGAGAATATTTCAGATGAAAATTTCAATGTGGAACGTATGGCTGATATCTTATGTATGAGCCGTTCCAGCTTATTGAGGAAAATAAAGATTCTGTTTAATCTTTCACCCATAGATTTCATTCGGTTGATCCGTTTGAAAAAAGCGGCCGAATTGATTCAGGAAGGTAAATACCGTATTGGGGATATCTGTTATATGGTAGGAATAAACTCTTCATCTTATTTCAGTAAATTATTCCTGAAACAATTCGGAATGACTCCGAAAGAGTTTGAGAAACAGTATCAAACATCCAAGGAAAAAGCTAAAATAGATTTGACGGAGAATCTCTGATTGAAAGAAATGCAGCAAAAAATGACACATTTGCGGATTCTTCGGACGCAGATGAGTCATTGCTGCAAAAATCCTATTTATTGCTGCGTTTGTATATTAACAGGTTGTCAAGATATGCCTACTTTTGACCATGCTTGAAAGGAAAAGAATTCCGAACAGTAAAGCAAACCTTAAGTAGATTTATCTCTTTGACAAACTAATAATATTATGAAGAATAATTGGTTAACTTTAAAATCATTGTTTCTCTGTGTTTCTGCATTGAGTGTTTCCGGTCTTATTTTGTCCGGGTGTACTGAAAATGCAAATCTAAATGTCGGTGAATGGTCTTTGGAGTACGATGCTCACGCTAATGGTATTGATATCAGCAAAGGCTCTAAGCTTATTTATGATAATGTATATGCAGCTTATAAATTGGCCGACAGTGTTGTTTCGACTCGTGATTATGCAAAGCATCATGTTTCTACAAAAAAAATCAATGATCATTTTGGAGAAGGGTATCATTATGAGGTGACTTATACTGGGAATAATTTGCCTGTACTGGTTCAATCTTTTTATGTATATCCGACAAAGGATTATGTGTTGACAGATTTTACTTTGGAAAGTACGTCTGAAATGGCTTCGAATTATATGGCGCCGGTCAATGTGGACCGAATGCCTGAAGTCCTGAACCAGGGTGAAAATAATCGTGCGCTTTTCATTCCTTTCGATAATGACTGTTGGATCAGATACCAATCTCATCCGCTCACATTTACAGAATTGACTAGTTATGAAGTTACTGCCATATTTAATAATGATGATCGTGAAGCTATGGTGATAGGTTCTGTGGAACACGATTCTTGGAAAACAGGTATAACAATAGGTAAAGGTAATATATATAATGTAGGTTCATTGGTATGTTATGGGGGTGTTGCTGATAAGACAACGCGTGATTCGAAACCTCACGGTGCATTGAAAGGTACGACAATCAAGTCGCCTAAGATTTTAGTAGGATTTTTTGAAGACTGGCGTGAAGGCATGGAAGAATACGCTCAGGCTAATGCTGTGATTGCTCCGCCCAAAGCTTGGGATAAAGCTGTTCCTTTTGGCTGGAACAGCTGGGGAGCGTTGCAATTTAATCTGACCTATCCGAAAGCATTGGAAGTTTCTGATTTTTATAAAGAGAATTTGCAGTCCCATCATTTTGTGAATTCGGATAATCTGGTTTATACAGGTTTGGATTCTGGTTGGAATAGTTTTTCAGAAGAGGAGTTGAAAGCTTTTGTGGATAGATGTAAGGCAAACGGTCAGATAGCCGGCGTTTATTGGACTCCGTTTACTGATTGGGCTAAAAATCCTGAACGTGAAATAAAAGAAATTCCGGGGTATAAATATAAAGATGTGTATCTCTATGCAAATGGAAAACCGCAGGAATTAGACGGAGCGTATGCTGTTGATCCTACCCATCCAGCTATTGAAGCTATGATGAAGCGTACATCGGAACTCTTTCATCGGGCAGGTTTTGAATATGTGAAAATGGATTTTATGACACATGGGGCGATGGAGGCTGACAAATGGTATAATCCGGAAATACAAACAGGTATTCAGGGATATAACTATGGAATGCAATTGCTTGACAAATATTTTGGCGATATGTATATCAATCTTTCTATTTCTCCTGTTTTTCCTGCTCATTATGCTCAGTCTAGAAGAATTGCTTGTGATGCGTGGAATAAGATGAAGGATACTGAATATACCTTGAATGCACTTTCATACGGTTGGTGGCAGGATAAGGTTTATCAGTTTAATGATCCTGACCATATTGTATTGCGTGATGCTACAGATGGTGAGAACAGAGCGCGTGTTACTTCGGGGGTCATTACAGGAATTTTCATTGCTGGAGATGATTTCAGCAAAGGCGGTTCTAAAGAAGTGAAGGAGAAGGCGATGAAATATCTGACTAATGCTGAGATCAATGCTATAGCCAATGGGGAATCTTTCCATCCTGTAGATGGGAATGGTGAAAAGTCAGAAAATCAGTTTGTACGCATGGATAAGGATGGTAAGGCTTATTATGCTGTGTTCAACTATATGGATCAAGAGTTGAAGATGACTACAGCTTTAGAGCGTCTGGGGTTGGATTCGTCAAAGGAATATAGGCTGAAAGAATTATGGAGTGGCATTGAAAGTACTGCTAAAACCAATCTGGAAGTAACGGTTCCTGCATGTGATGTTGTAATTTTCAAAGTGGAAGAATAAACCAATATAAACTTTAAATCGTACTTAAATTTACAAATTATGAAAAGAATTAGGCTTATTAATTTAATCCTTATCATGTTTTGTTGCTGCAATATGCTAGCACAGAACATAACGGTTACAGGACAGGTGGTGGATGTTACATCCGAACCTATCATTGGTGCAAGTGTAGTGGTAAAAGGTACAGCCAATGGGACTATTACCAATTTTGATGGTAAATTTACATTATCAGTTCAGAAAGGGGAAACATTGCATATTTCTTATATAGGATATGTTGCACAAGATGTTAAAATAATGGGTAACCAACCAGTCAAAGTTGTGATGTCGGAGGATACTGAAACATTAGATGAAGTGGTTGTTGTAGGCACTGCGATGAAGAAGAGTGATTTGACGGGAGCTGTTGCCAGTGTTAGTTCTAAAGTATTGGAAGAAAAACCAGTAACAAATGTAAATCAAGCTCTTCAAGGTCGTGTCGCAGGTGTGTTCATTTCTCAACCTACGCGTCCTACGGATGATGCATCTATTAAAATTCGTGGTATTAATACAATTAATGGATCTACAGACCCTATTTATGTCGTAGATGGTATGGTTATGGATAATTCATTCTCTGGATTTAATGCAGTCAATTTGAATGATGTGGCTTCTATTGAGGTCTTGAAAGATGCATCAGCTACAGCTCTGTATGGTTCACGTGGTTCCAACGGTGTTGTTGTTATTACAACTAAGAAGGGTAAAAAAGGCGAAGGTAAAGTTTCTTATGATGGCTGGATTGGCTTTCAGACCTATGCTAATACTCCAAAAACTATGAATACTCGTCAATTATTTGAACTTAGAAAGGAGGCCTATACGAATGGTTATATGCAAACAAATCCTGATGGAGATGTCAATGCTTATATCAATGATGTGATAATGGGATCGAATACTGTTTTTGCTGATTATGAATTCGATGCCTACAACAATAATAAAAATTATGATTGGCTGGATGCTGTGAGCCGTACTGGAGTACAACACAATCATGTAGTAAGTCTTTCGAATGGCAATGATAAAGGTTCTTATTATATTAGTTTTGGTTATACAGACAATAAAGGTGTAATTGAGAAGTCTGAACAAGAAAAATACACAGGACGTATTAATGCGGATCAACAGATTAAATCCTGGCTGAAAGTAGGTACTAATACAACTTTTACACGTACCGAGAACACGTTGGTTGATGATGGAGTAATGAATCGTGCACGTTGTGCTAATCCGATGTTGGAAATTTCTGATGAGATTGAAACTTTAAATTGGCAAGGTATTTTTGACCAAAATAATTTTAATCCATTACGTTCTTTGAAAGTCGATAATGATTTGGTGTATAATCGCTTGTTGAGCTCTAATTATATTAATATCAATCCTATTGAAGGATTAAACTTGCGTTCTACTTTCTCTATTGATTATGCTCAAAAGCAGCAAAATAAATATACCCCGAATGATATTTATGAGTCGGAACGTTATGGAACACAAGGTGAAGCCAAAGATGATAGAGATACACGTACTGTATGGCAATGGGATAATTCATTGTCTTATGAAGCCTCTTTCGGTAAACATAAGTTGAATGCGATGGTTGGTACCAGTGCTACACGGACTACGTATAATTATATTAATGCTACGGCAACAGGGTTTGGCACTAATTTATTTGGATATCATAGTTTGGGATCTGGTTATAAAAAAGATCAGCGCGGCTTAAGTACAGCTTGGTCCGAGCAAACATTATTATCTTATATCGCTCGTGTTAACTATAACTATGCGGGTAAATATTTATTGACGGCGACAGTGCGTTACGACGGTTCTTCTAAATTTGCTAAAGGAAATCAGTGGGGTATTTTTCCGTCTGTGTCTGCAGCTTGGAATATTACAGAAGAAAAGTTCATGAAAAATCAGACGATTTTTGATCAGTTAAAGTTACGTGCTGGTTTTGGTATCGTTGGTAATCAGAATATTGATGATTTTGCCTATTTATCTTTATATAATGTCAGCTATACGGGTACTTCCGATACAGGTTATACGAATTCTTTTGTTTCCAATGGGCGACGTGGTACTCCAGATATTAGTTGGGAGAAACAAAAACAATGGAATTTAGGAGTAGATATGGCTTTCTTACAGAATAGAGTGCGTTTGTCTGTTGATGCTTTCTTGATAAAAAATAAGGATTTGTTAATGAGCCATTCGTTGCCTACGACTACTGGTTTCAGCAGTACTATTGAAAATATAGGTGCGATTGAAAACAAAGGTTTGGAATTTGCTTTGAATGCCAATTTGGTAAGAGCTAAAGATTTTGAATGGAATTTTGCAGCTACATTGTCTATGGATAAAAATAAGGTAACTCAATTATATGGTGATAATGATGTTGTATATAATGTAGATAGTGATCGTAATATTCAAAAAGAAGGTAATTTATTCCTTGGTGAGTCTCGTAACACAATTTATATTTGGAAAACAGGTGGAATCGCCCAAGAAATTGATATGGATCGTTTGAATAAAATAAATTGGAATGGATATAATGTGAATCCTGGTGATTTGTATCCGTTGGATTATGATAATAATGGACAGATAGATCAAAATGACCGTGTTGTAATTGGTTCCACTGATCCTAAGTTTTATGGCGGTTTTTCTACAGATTTTTCTTGGAAGGGATTGTCTTTAAATGCAGTATTCAGTTATTCTTATGGGGCTAAAAAATTGAGTCCTTGGTATGAAACTTTGATTGGAAGTACTGGATCTGGAGTCGCATCAACGGATTTGTTGGATCGTTGGACTCCTGAAAATACAGATGCTGAATTTCCACGTGTGTTGGCTGGCTTTGATTATAATCATTATGGTGCAAGTTCTATGGATTTTAGTGTACAGAAAGCTTCTTTCTTGCGTTTGTCTGCTCTGACATTGGCCTATACTTTCCCAACTAAAGTGATAAATGCTCTGAAACTGGCTAACCTGCGTGTTTATGCCACTGGTTCTAATCTTTTTTGCTTAACTAATTATAATGGTTATGATCCGGAAACTGGTGATTGGTATCCTCCTACACGTATGTATACTTTTGGTCTTAATTTGGCTTTTTAATGGAAGGATAGAATAAATAGTCTAACTTTAAAAGAAAACACAACAATGAAAAAGATATATAGATATAGTGCGATATATGCTTTGGCTTTGACCTTTGCACTGAAAACCTCCTCTTGCTCGGATTTTTTGCAGGTAGAACCTACGGGATCTTTGACTGAAGAACAAGTATTTGAAAAAATAGATAATGTAGAACCTTTAGTTCTTGGATTGTATAAGAGTTATAGGGGCTGTAAAGAAGGACGTAATGGATTGATGCCTTATTTGGGGACAGATGAAACACAGCAGGGTAATTATCAGTTGATTTCTTCAGGCGATCAAGCCGGTATGGATAAATATAATGGACAGTTGAATCCTACATCTACTCAGGTTAGTTCTATTTGGAACAACCGTTGGCCGGCTGTCGTTTCAGCTGCTAAAGCTATATATGCATTGGGTATGACCACTGAAGAACCGGAACGTGCTAAACAGTTGATGGGAGAGGCATGCTTTATTCGTGGTTTATTAATGTTTGAATTAAGTATGTATTGGGGTGAAATCCCTGTGATAGATATGAACCGTACTGATGAATTGGGCTTGGGACGTCAACCTTTAAAGACTGTATGGGAATATATTATTAATGATTTTATTACTGCTACCAATAATTTGCCTGAGTCTTATAATAGTGAACCGCAGCGTGCTACTGTTGGGGCTGCATGGGCCATGTTAGGAAAGGCTTATATGGCAGCTCCGGAAGAGACAGGATTACGGGATTTTGCCAAGGCTGATGAATGTTTTAAGACTATTATTAATATGGGGCGATATGAATTGCTGAATAATTATGCTGACTTGTATCGTTATGATAATCCTAATACAAAAGAGTCATTGTTTGAGTTGCAATTTAATAATGTATATCCTGATTGTAATTATTGGGAGTTTGATTGTGGTTCTCGTGCATGTGACTCTTGGTTTGGTCAGGGATGCTCTTTCTCTGGTTACGACTTTCTAGTTCCGACTCCTTTTGCTTATAAGACGGTAGAAGAAGGTGGCATTTGGGAAGATGGAGATTTGCGTAAAGAAGAAGCATTGCGTTATGATTTTACGTATTATACTAATAAATATTCAGAAGATGGAACATTCGAATATGTAACTCCTGATTTGTCAAAGACTCAATGGACGGGAACTACAGATGAATTGGAACCGCATATAAAGAAATATGAAGACTATCGTACAGATATTCTTTCAGGGCTTGGCATTAATAACATGTGGAATTCTGGTAAGAACTTTTCAATGATTCGTTATGCTGATATATTATTATTGCATGCTGAATGTCTGAATGAATTAGGACAGACTTCGGAAGCAGTACAGATCGTGAATAATCAAATTCGTACTCGTGCATGGGGAGGAAACTTGCCAGAAGATAAGAAATGGAATTCGGGAATGAGCAAAGATGAATTCCGTGATAAAGTAATGGATGAACGTTTGCGTGAACTTTGTTTCGAAGGTTGGAGACGTATTGATTTGCTTCGTACTAATAAATTTGTAGAATTGATAAAAGAACGTAACCGTTGGGCAAAAGAATCAGGAACAATTCAAGATTTCCATAAGCGCTATCCTATTCCTGATACTGAAATTAAAACAAATGATGCATTCGGCCCTGAAGATCAGAATCCGGGATATAGCAAATAAATTGTTTCTATCCATATAAATTAGAAGCATCAGGAGGAAACATCTGCTTCCTACCTGATGCTTTTTCTTTTTCTGAAATTTGGAATAATATGAAAATAATACATAAAATAGAAACTTATACCTCTGACGGAAAACCTGTATTACGATTTACCGTAATGAACTCCTCGGGAGCTTATATGGAATTCACTAATTGGGGGGCACGTTGGATTACAGCTTCAGTACCCGATGTTCAGGGAGCATTAGCCAATATTTTGATCGGTTATGATACCTTGTCCGATTATTTGAAAGATTCTTATTATATGGGAGCAACTGTTGGCAGATTTGCCAATCGTATTGCTGATGCTTCTTTTACAATAGATAGGAAAACCTTCCATTTGGAAGTTAATGATGGGAATAATACCAATCATGGAGGTTTTTCCGGCTTTCATAACAAGATGTGGCAATGGGAAGAATTACCGGATGGCATCCGTTTTAGTCTGTATTCGCCAGACGGAGAAGGAGGTTTCCCGGGAAATATCCATGTGATAACAGACTATCGTTTCAATGAGGACAATGAACTTTCTGTACGGCATTATGCGGAAACAGACTGTGCTACTTACATCAATATGACTAATCACGCATATTTCAATTTGCGCGGAAATGGAAAAAAGATAACAGAGCATCGGTTGCATATTTCGTCTGACCGGATATTGGATACTACCTCGGCGTTCATTCCTACGGGAAGAAAGATGAAGGTGAAAAATACTCCGTTTGACTTTACTTCCCTAAAACCGGTAGGTGCAGACTTATATGCTGATCATGAGCAATTACTTTGGAATAAAGGATATAATCATTGCTATATATTGAAAGATAAAATGTCTGAGGAGATGTTAGAGGCTGCTTCTTTATATGAACCTGTTACAGGAAGAAAAATGACAGTGATGACTGATTTGCCTGCTGTTCTTTTGTATACAGCGGGATATTATGACCGACCGGATACAGCCATCTGTTTGGAAACACAATTTTATCCGGATACTCCTTCTCATTCGGATTTTCCTTCTTGCCTGGTGTTACCGGAGAAAGCTTATGAGCATTGCACCTTGTTTAGTTTTCAGGTGCAAAAAGAGAAATAGATGATTGATAAATATGAAAAGACTATAATATGAAAAACGTAAAAAAAACATGGGTTGTATTAGCCCTACTGGGATGTATGCAAGTACTGCATGCTCAAACTGTGTATTTACATAGCGATAACCCACAAATGAAATGGAAGTTAAAGCCTCAGGCTGAAGTCGGAACGGATGTGAAGTCACTTTGTGGAAACGGATACAATGTTTCTGCTTGGGTAGATGCTGTTGTGCCTGGAACAGCTTTTAATTCGTATGTAATAGCAGGGCTGGAGAAAGATCCTAACTTTGGTGACAATATTCATCAGGTAAATCGAGACAAATACGACTGTAGCTTTTGGTATCGTACTACATTCCGTGTTCCTGCTGATTTTACAAAAGAATTGATATGGTTGAATTTTAATGGGGTAAACCGTCGTGCGGAAGTCTATCTGAATGGAACATTATTAGGTAAACTGGATGGGTTTATGCATCGTGGACATTTTAATGTTACTTCAATAGTAAATCGTGATAAAGAAAATGTGTTGGCTGTACTTGTTCATATGCCTGATACTCCATTGGCTAATCAGGGCAGTCCAACCTATTTGTCTAGTGGCGGATGGGATTGGATGCCTTATGTGCCGGGGTTGAATAGTGGTATAACCGATAAGGTATTTCTTACTAATACGGGAACAGCTACTTTAATTGATCCTTGGATACGTACTAATTTACCTACCCGTGCCAGAGCGGATTTGAGTGTGGCGCTTGATGTCAAGAATAATTCGGTAGAAAAGACGAAGGTATTGGTGCGCGGAACAATTACCCCAGGAAACATTGTTTTTCAAAAAGAATTAGACGTGAATGCCCATACTACTGAACAGGTGAAGTTTGACAAACGCTATTTTCCACAACTGTGTATAGACCAGCCGCGTCTGTGGTGGCCAAATGGGTATGGAGAACCCAATCTTTATCATTGTAAGTTTGAGGTGATGGTGGATGGAAGAGTTTCGGAAACGAAAGATGTTTCTTTTGGTATAAAGAAATATTCTTATGATAAAGAGGGCAATACATTCCATATTTATATTAATGATATTCCGGTATTTGTTAAGGGAGCGAATTGGGGGATGTCTGAATATATGCTTCGTTGCCGTGGCGAGGAATATGATACCAAAGTCCGCCTGCATAAGGAAATGAATTTTAATATGATACGTAATTGGCTCGGCTCTGTTACAGATGATGAATTCTACGAGGCATGTGACAAATATGGCATTATGGTATGGGATGATTTTTGGATAAACTCTAATCCGAATTTGCCTTATGACCTCAATGTGTTCAATAATAATATGATGGAGAAAATAAAACGTGTGCGTAATCACCCTAGTATAGCCGTGTGGTGTGGCGATAATGAATCTAATCCTCAGCCTCCTTTAGAAGGATGGATGGCGGAAAATATTAGGACCTTTGATGGAGGTGATCGTTATTTTCAAGCAAACTCCCATGCTCAGGGCTTGACCGGTAGTGGTCCGTGGGGAGCATTTGAGCCTCGCTTTTATTTTACTAAATATCCTGATGGCTTGGAAGGAGATCCGGCGCGTGGCTGGGGATTTCGTACAGAAATTGGCACAGCTGTAGTTCCTACCTTTGAAAGCTTCAAGAAATTTATGCCCAAGGAGAACTGGTGGCCTCGTGATGAAATGTGGAACAAGCACTATTTTGGCCAAAATGCTTTTAATGCAGCTCCCGATCGTTATGATGCTTCTATAACCAAAGGTTTTGGCAAGCCCGAAGGGATTGAAGATTATTGCCGTAAGGCTCAGCTTGTCAATATTGAATCTAATAAGGCTATGTATGAGGGTTGGCTGGATCGTATGTGGGAGGATGCATCAGGTATCATGATTTGGATGGGACAGTCGGCATATCCGTCTATGGTTTGGCAAACTTATGACTATTATTATGATTTGACAGGAGCCTTTTGGGGAGCAAAATCAGCCTGTGAACCGGTGCATATTCTTTGGAATCCTGTGACGGACGGTGTGAAGATTGCTAATACCACAGCATGTGATATGGAAGGTTTGACTGCTGAAGTAAAAGTTTACAATCTGGATGGAAAGTCTGTGGAGGCTTATACAAAATCAGCTATTGTGAACTCTCCTAGCAATTCTACTGTGCAATGTTTTACGATAGATTTCAATAAAGAGCGTAAAAATCTGTCATTAAATAAACCGACCTTTGCTTCAAGTACCACTTATGGACAGCCTTCAGATGTTACGGATGGGAAAAAAGATACCCGTTGGGCAGCGGCAAAAGCGGAAAATGAATGGCTTTATGTGGATCTGGGCAGTGTGCAACCCGTAGGTGGGGTTCGCTTGAATTGGGAGGCATCTTTTGGTAAAGGATATAAGATTCAAGTGTCAGATGACGCCGAGACTTGGAAAGAAGTATATAAAACTGATGAAGGACGTGGAGGAATAGATGAAATTACTTTCCCCGAAGTTGATGCCCGTTATGTACGTATGTTTGGGACGGAACTAGGTTGGTGGTTTGGTTATTCATTATGGAGTTTTGATGTATTGGGTGGAACACAGCCTAGTGAGGGTTTGAGCGATGTACATTTTATCCGCCTGACGTTGAAAGATAAATCAGGAAAGGTTGTTTCTGAAAACAATTATTGGCGTGGCAACGACCGTTTGGACTTTACGGCTTTGAATACTTTGCCGGCAGCCGAATTGAAAGTTTCTTCTAAATTGTTGCGTAAAAATGGTCAGGCAGAGATTCGGGCAGCTATAGCTCACCTAAAGTCTGCAAAAGGTGTGGCGTTTGCAGTATATGTTCAGGCTGTTCGGACCTCAGATGGAGAGCGTATTCTTCCTGCTATTATGAATGACAATTATTTCACATTGATGCCGGGTGAAACCAAAGATATATGTATTACTTTTGATGAGGCTTTATTGCAAGGTGGTTCCTATAAATTGTTGGTAACACCTTATAATAATAAATAAGATGCGAGTTGGTGGAGCTTGGAGAATTTGAAATTCAGATTGGTGTAGCTTCCGATGATGTATGATTAAAGAAGAATATAATAGTGGAACAAATGAATTTGGTAAATATGGGAAATAAAATATTGTTTTTATGTGTTTCTCTCTTGGCGTATGTAAATTCTTACGCCAAGGTGGTCTTACCCGCTTACTTTACGGACAATATGGTTCTTCAGCAAAATACGGAGGTTACTTTTCATGGTAAAGCGGTATTGGGTAAAATCTTAAAAGTAACTACAGGCTGGAATAATGAAGTGTATGTGACTCAGGTGAATAAGGACGGTTATTGGAGTTTGTCTGTGCCTACTCCTGCTGCAGGAGGGCCTTATACGTTGACATTTACGGATGGTAAGAAATTGCAATTAAAAAATGTAATGGTGGGAGAGGTATGGTTTTGTTCTGGTCAGTCTAATATGGAGATGCCTGTTGCGGGTTGGGGGAAAGTCATGAATTATGAGCAGGAGATAACGGAGGCGAATTATCCTTCTATCCGTTTGTTTCAAGTGAAGAAGAATACTTCAGTAATTCCGTTGAGTGATATGGAGTCTACTATGGGAGGTTGGCAGGAATGTTCTTCCGCCACAATTCCTGAATTCTCTTCACTCGCTTATTTTTATGCCCGTTCATTATGGAAAGAATTAAATGTCCCTGTGGGTGTGATTGACTGTACGTGGGGAGGAACGCCTGCTGAAGCGTGGACCAGCTATGAAACATTGAAACAGGTGCTGGGCTTTCGTGAAGAGTTGGCTAAGATGGAACAATTGGACTTTGACCCTATTCGTATGGAAAAGGCCTATAATCAAGAACGCTCTGAGTGGCAATCTCTTTTTTCTAAGGAAGATAAGGGAATGGAGGAAGATAAGCCTTGCTGGATTGCACCGGACTTGTCAGAAGGACAATGGTGGGATATGTGCCTTCCTGATTACTGGGAAAAGAATGGATTGAAAAATTTTGATGGAGTAGTATGGTTCCGTCGTAGTTTTGAAATTCCAGCAGAATGGATTGGTAAACCGTTAAAACTAAATTTAGGAATGATTGATGATGAAGATATCACTTATTTTAATGGGGTGGAGATTGCCCGAGGGGCAGGCTATATGACACCGCGTACTTATACCATTCCTGCAAAACTAGTGAAGGCTGGTAAGGCGGTTCTTGCTGTTCGTGTTTCTGATTTTGGTGGAGAAGGCGGTATTCATGGCAAGGCGGAGGACCTTTATGTAGAAGCTGATGGAAAGCGGATCAGTTTGGCTGGAGATTGGAAATATCGTATCGGACTTTCTTTAACAGGATTTCCACCTGCACCGATTTCTCCTGTTCAAAGCTCCAGTTATCCTACGGTGCTGTTCAATGCGATGGTCAAACCATGGACTGCTTTTCCCATTAAAGGAGTAATATGGTATCAAGGTGAAGCTAATGTAGGTCGTTCAGAACAATATGGAGATTTGTTTCCTGCTCTCATTACGGATTGGCGCCGACAATGGCGGAGTGATTTCCCCTTTTATTTTGTACAATTGGCTAATTTTATGGAATCCAAGAAAATACAGCCGGATTCCGAATGGGCGGCTTTGCGTGAAGCGCAAACTAAAGCATTAAAACTTGACCAAGTTGGTATGGCCGTGACCATTGATATTGGTTTGGCTGATGATATTCATCCTAAGAATAAGCAAGAGGTGGGACGCCGTTTAGCTTTGGTTGCCCTGGCCGGTAGTTATGGAAAAAATGTTTCAAGTTCGGCTCCTGTATTCCAAAATTATATAATTAAGGGGAACAAGATGGAATTGGATTTCGGACAAAAGCAAGATGGATTTCAGATTAAAGGTACAACTTTAAAAGGCTTTACCATTGCAGGGCCGGACCGTGTATTTTATCCGGCAGAGGCTATGGTCCATGATGGAAAAATTATACTTTCTTCTACTGAAGTTCCTGCCCCTCTTGCTGCACGTTATGGCTGGGCAGATAATCCGGATTGTAATTTGTACGGAGAGAACGGGCTCCCGGTTGCCCCTTTCCGGACCGACTGTTGGTAGATGGTGTAAGTCTTAACCTTTTTTCTTTTCTTTATAAGCTGATGGAGGCATCCCCATCGTCTTAGTAAATAACCGGGAGAAATAAAGAGAATCCTCATAGCCTACCAAGGGACTTATTTGGTTAATTTTTAGGTTAGTAAAATCCAGGTAGTGACAGGCTTCCTGTATTCTGAGATAGGTAAGATATCGAAGAGGAGAGGAGCCTGTCTTTTCTTCAAACAGATTGGAGAAATAGGAAACTGAGAGGTTTACTTCCGCAGCGATATCTGCTAGGCGAATGGTTTTGCTCAAATTTTCTTGCATGAAATGAATCGCTATTTGCACCACATCCTTGCTTCTGCAACCATTGCGCATAGAACCGCAATCCCGATATTCACCAATAAACTTCATGGAACCTAAAAAATGGAAAAGACTGGTAGTGGCATAAAGCATATAGTTTTTGCTATATCCGGAGCTGATGGACGAGTAGATTTCCTCGAAGAGTACTAATCTTTCTTTGATTCGTGAATCCTCTTGTGGAGTGATGTCTTTCGGACGGTCAAAACCGGCACTGAAAAATGCAGCTTTTGTTCCATTGAAATGGATCCAGTAAATAGTCCAGGGATTTCTCTCATTACTGCCATAAGCGTGTGCCTGGTGTTTAGGTAGAATGAAAAATTGGTTGGCGGTAACTACATATCGATGTTTGTCTAACTCGAACCACCCTTCTCCCTCCATACAATAAATAAGGATAAACTCGGTTGCTTCCTCGGTGTTGCGTTTCCGGTAATGAAAACAGGCATGAGGATAATATCCTATATCTGTAATGTAAAGTTCGCTGCCTAACGGATCTTGCTTTAATTCTTCAATCAGAAAAGCAGGAAGTACGATGGCGCGTTCTCCTTTAAATCCCTCTTTAATTCGTGGCATATATCCATGTATTAGAATTGGATAACAAAGATAGCAGACTTCCTTGATTTTACCTACAATACAGGCTTGATTTCGATGATTTTGAGGGTATAAGCGTCAAAATTCTTATTTTATGGCGCATTTGAGTAGGGATTTTTGAGCTTCTCTCCCTATTTTTGCACTATAATTTTAATCGATAAATAATACCATGAAAGAAAGATTATTCTTCTTGATATGTTTTTTATGCATATCATTTATGTTAAAAGCGGCAGATAAGACAGTAATTAAAATTAGTACAGAAAATGTAGACCTTATTTACCGGGTTGGTAATAACGGACGTCTATATCAAAGTTATTTGGGAAAGAAGTTGAATTATGCTACAGATATTGCCCATTTGCCACAGGGTAGCGAAGCATACCTTACTCATGGCATGGAAGATTATTTTGAACCGGCTATTCATATAGTACATAATGATGGCAATCCTTCTACTTTATTAAAATATGTTTCTCATACTCGGAATCAAGTGTCGCCGGGGGTAGATGAAGTGGTGATTACTATGCAGGATGATAAATATCCTGTAACTGTAAAACTTCATTATGTGGCTTATCAGAAAGAAAATTTGATAAAGACTTTCACTGAAATCAGCCACCAGGAAAAGAAACCTGTGCAGCTTCATAAGTACGCGTCTTCCATGTTGCACTTGAATCGTGACAACTATTTCCTGACTGAATTCTCGGGAGACTGGGCTAGTGAGGCGCATGTGAAGGAACAACCTTTGGAATTTGGTAAAAAAACGATTGATACTAAATTGGGAGCACGTGCCAATATGTTCTGCTCTCCTTTCTTCCAACTTTCATTGGATGGAAAATCAGAAGAGAACCAAGGTGAAGTGTTGGTCGGAACATTAGGATGGACGGGTAATTTCAGTTTTGTATTCGAGGTGGATAATAAGAATGAACTCCGTGTTATATCAGGAATTAATCCGTATGCTTCGGAATATAGTCTGAAACCGAATGAAATCTTTCGTACTCCCGATTTCTATTTTACTTACAGTTTTACAGGTAAAGGACAGGCTAGCCGTAATTTCCATGATTGGGCCCGTAAGTATCAGGTGAAGGATGGGAACCAGACTCGTATGACTTTGTTGAATAACTGGGAAGCCACCTATTTTGATTTTGATGAAGCGAAATTGGTGAAGCTGATGGATGATGCAGTAGAACTGGGTGTGGATATGTTTTTGTTGGATGATGGTTGGTTTGCCAACAAGTATCCGCGCAGTGGTGACCATCAAGGATTAGGTGACTGGGATGAAACGGCTGATAAACTTCCTCACGGCGTAGGTTATCTGACGGAAGCGGCTAAGAAAAAAGGTATAAAGTTTGGTATTTGGATTGAACCGGAAATGGTGAATCCTAAAAGTGAATTATATGAAAAGCATAAAGATTGGGTGATTCATCTTCCGAATCGTGACGAGTATTATTTCCGTAACCAATTGGTTCTGGATTTGAGCAATCCGAAAGTACAGGATTATGTATTCGGAGTTGTGGACAATTTGATGACTAAATATCCTGATATCGCTTTCTTCAAATGGGATTGCAATAGTCCTATTACGAATATTTACTCTGTTTATTTGAAAAATAAACAGTCACATTTATATATTGATTATGTGCGTGGCCTGTATAATGTATTGGAGCGTGTGAAAGCAAAATATCCTAACCTGCCGATGATGCTTTGTTCCGGTGGTGGTGGACGCTCAGACTATGAGGCTTTGAAATATTTTACAGAATTCTGGCCTAGTGATAATACTGACCCTATTGAACGTTTATTTATTCAGTGGGGATTCTCACAGGTGTTCCCAGTCAAGACAATGTGCGCTCATGTTACTACATGGAATAAGAATAGCAGTGTGAAATTCCGTACGGATGTGGCTATGATGTGCAAACTTGGTTTTGATATCAAATTAGCGGATATGAGTAAGGATGATGAAACTTATTGCCGTACTGCTGTGCAGAATTATAACCGTTTGAAGCCGGTAGTTCTGGAAGGTGATATGTATCGTTTAGTTTCTCCTTATGGCAGTAATCATACCTCTACTATGTATGTGGGCAAAGATAAGGATAAAGCAGCGGTATTTGCTTTCGATATTCATCCTCGTTATGCGGAAAAAATATTGCCGGTGCGTTTGCAGGGGCTTGATGCAGACAAAATGTATCGTGTGAAAGAAATTAACTTAATGCCCGGAGCCAACTCTTCTTTATCAGGTAATGGTGAGGTTTTCTCAGGAGAATTTTTGATGAATGTAGGATTGAATTTGTTTACTGCACAGCAACTTAACAGTCGCGTAATTGAAGTTGTAGCTGAATGATTTGGGATTGATTGTATATAATTTAGTGTATTGCCTTTATCATTTATCTTTAGGAATGATGAAGGCAATTTTCTTTTTTAATGATGAATGATACTATGAGATTTTTCTTTTTGGCTTTTCTGTTTGTTTTGCTGTTTTTGTCGGAAAAGGTACAAGGACAAGCTGTTTCTTGGGGTGACCAAGGTAATGGAACTTATATAAATCCTATTTTAAATGCAGATTATTCTGATCCTGATGTGATTAGAGTGGGAGATAAATATTATATGGTTTGCTCTGATTTTCATTATATCGGGATGCCGGTGTTAGAATCAGATGATATGGTGAACTGGAGAATCATCAGTCAAGTGTATAATCGGTTTGATTTTCCCGGATGGGATAATAATGAAAATTATGGAGGAGGATCTTGGGCGCCTGCTATCCGTTTTCATGATGGTAAATTTTGGATTTATTTTTGTACACCTAGAGAAGGACTGATGATGAGTACTGCTACTGATCCTCATGGCCCGTGGACGCCGTTGCATTGTGTGAAGAATATAGGCGGCTGGGAGGACCCCTGTCCTTTTTGGGATGAGGATGGACAGGCCTACATGGGGCGTAGCCAGTTAGGGGCAGGTCCTATTTATCTACATCGTATGACTCCGGATGGTAAAACTTTGTTGGATGATGGGAAAATTATTTATACAGGTCCTGTAGCTGAGGGAACTAAATTTTATAAACGGCATGGTTATTATTATCTAAGCATTCCTGAAGGGGGAGTAGGCGAAGGATGGCAGACTATTTTACGTTCAAAAAATATCTATGGACCATACGAAAAGAAAGTAGTCTTGGAACAGGGAAACACTACTGTAAATGGTCCTCATCAAGGGGCTTTAGTAGATACGCCTGAAGGAGAATGGTGGTTTTTTCATTTCCAATTGACAGAACCTTTGGGACGTGTCGTGCATTTGCAGCCTGTTTGTTGGATGGAGAATTGGCCCGTGATAGGGGTGGATATGGATATGAATGGGATAGGTGAGCCGGTAAAGGTTTGGACAAAGCCTGGTGTAAGCAAAAGTGTTCTTGTTTCTCACCCTCAAACGACTGATGATTTCAATTCTTACACTTTAGGGCTGCAATGGCAGTTTAATCATAATCCAGTGAATACTCATTGGAGTTTAAATGAGCGTAGGGGCTGGCTTGCTTTGAAAGCCTTGAAGGCTGCAACATTAAGAGAATCTCGCAATATGTTAACTCAAAAATGTATGGGGTATCTAAGCACAGCCACTGTGTTGCTTGATTTTTCAGCGCTGGCTGATGGACAAAGAGGTGGATTGTTCTGCACAGGCAGTCTTTATAACGGAATTGGCATTAGTCGTGAGGAAGGTAAAAATTATCTGTATTTAGAAAAAAATGGTGACGTTCAGCAAGTAAAGATGGTTTCCGGTAAAAAAATCTATTTACGTGTTATGTTGGATGCAAAGAAGAATCGCTGCCAGTTGTTCTATAGTTTTGATAACTGTAATTTTATTTTATGTGGAGATGCTTATTCGTTAAAGTTCGGCGATTGGAAAGGTGCGCGTGTGGGCTTGTATTCATATAATACGTTGGGAATAGGCGGTAAATGTTATTTTGATTGGTTTAATTATGATTTTAATTGATAGAAGATGCCGTGACACATTATAAATCTTCAGGTGTTATCATTATATATGTTGCACTTGTAAGATGTATAATCTTTCGGGTCCAAGTTTTATATCAGAGATAACTGTTATTTATAAGAAGGGATATTCGTAACTTTCGGAGTCTGGAGTTGGGGAGTAAAATGTTTGTTCAAGTAGGGTCATTGCAGGGATTCGGATTTATATCTCAAATCCGGGATAATACACCGGCATGTGATTAATAAGACGCCGAGATAAAAGATATCACGGTGTCTTATTCACTTTTCTTCCGTATCAAAAAGTGATTTTTATAACCTATTTTGTGTAAAGAATTCTAGAACTAAAAAACGAAATGATGTATATTTTTTGAGTATTCTGAGACAAGATAGGTTCAATTATACTATCTTTGTGTTAAGTCGGCCTTTTAATAAAACTAGGAAAAGCATTTATTATGAATCAATATCCGGATTTTGATCAGAAACTATATGACGATCTTCGCCGTGGGAAAGAATATGCCTTTGCCGCTGTTTTTGAACGCTATAACCGGTTATTATATACCATAGCCTATCGTTTTTTGAAATCAGAAGAAGAGGCGGAAGATGCGACTCAGTATCTTTTTATGAAATTGTGGGAGCAGCGGACAAATTTTAGCTTTGAGTCGGGTATCCGTAGTTTGCTATTTACTATTTTAAAGAATTATATACTGAATGAATTGAGGCATCGTAGTTTGGTTTTCGAGAAACTATACGAAATGGCCCAACAAGTGAATGATGAAGATGAAGACGACTTTTTGACACAATTTGAAAATGGTGAACTCGGAAAATTCCTGCGGGTTGCTATAGATAAACTTCCTCCTCAGAAACAAAAAATCTGCTTGTTGAAAATAGAATATGGATTATCCAATCAGGAAATAGCCGACAGGATGGGGATAACTGTTCCTACTGTGAAATCCCATTACACACAGGCTATAAAAGCCCTCCGTAACGAGATAGAGTCTTTAATTATATGGTTTCCTGTGATATGGATTAATTTAATAGTCTGAAATGTACTCATACTTTTGTTGTGATGAGGTGTTATTATAAATATACAAAAAAAATAGATTATGAAGATAGATGAGTCGGTGATAGCTAAAGTGCTTGACAACAAAGCTTCTCCTGAAGAAGCTCGGAAAGTAGCTGGTTGGTTTGCTACGGAAGAAGGTAATAAGTATTTGTCGGAACGCTTTGACTGGGAAATCGGGATGTTGTCGGAAGAAATGCCGGAAAGTGTTGACTCGCATTCCATACCTGAAGTAAAGATGAAAGCGCGTTTTATGAATGAGATAAAATGTGAGCGCGGACAACGCCCGGTTGGTCGCAGATGGATGTGGGTGGCGGCTGTGCTGTTACCGTTTGTTTTTTTAAGTGTTTCTTTGTTCTTTTTGGCAAACCGGACGGGCATTTTCTCTGAACCGGAATATGCTGACATAAATGTTCCTTATGGTGAACAGATCCGGGTGATTTTACAGGATGGCAGTATTGTACATTTGAACTCGGATTCTCGCTTGAGGTATCCCAAGCAGTTTGGATTGTTCAATCGTACGGTGGAGCTTTGGGGAGAAGGGTATTTCAATGTTGCCAAAGATGAGAACCGCCCTTTTAAGGTGGATTTGCAAGGGGTGGAAGTGAGAGTAACTGGAACAAAATTCAATGTAAAGGCATATTCCGCCGAACCCAATATTTGGATAACCTTGGATGAAGGAGGAATTCTTTTCAGAGATCATAATGCGAAGGAGTACAGACTTGTTCCGGGGGAGAGTGCGGAATATAACCGTCAGTCGGGGAAATGCCTGATCTCCCGTCCGGATAATATGGAACAGATTTCGGCATGGCGTGTCAACAGCCTTAATTTTTACCTGACTCCACTCGGTGAAATTATAAAGGTAATGGAAAGACATTATGATGTTCATTTCATAGTGAAAGATTCTGCGGTATTGAAGAACAGGTTTACTCTGTCAACAGGAAAAGTCAATGCATCAGATGTGCTCTATGATTTGGAAGCCGTTTCGAATATTGTTTTTACGGAAATAGAAGAAGGTGTATTTGAAGTAACTTCTAAATAACGAGGGTTATAGAAGAAAAGTGGAATAGATGTGAGTGAATACACTTGCATCTATTTTTTTTCTAAAAAATGAAAAATGGACTCATACCTTCTTTGGAGTGATGTGTTAGCCTATATAAGAAATTCTTTTGTTTCAAACTAATACTATTGATGAAAATGAAAGCAAGAACCAAAATGAAGACATTACTGCTGTTGGGAGTCCTTTTATTTGGCTTTACTGTTTCAGCACAGTCGCAAAAAGTCTCTTTAGACTTTAAGAATGAGAGGGTGGAAAAAGTACTGGCATCTATTAAAAGCCAGACTGGTATGAGCTTGGTTTTCAGTGACCAGTTGGTCGATGTGAATCGTAAGGTAACCATGCAACTCAAAGATGTTACACTGAAGGAGGCATTGACAAGACTCCTTTCAGGCACTGATCTTACTTTTGAGATCAGAAACAACAAAATCTATTTCATCGAGAAGAAAGCTGTTTCGCGGCCTGGTTCTAAAAAGAAAAGAGTGACGGGAGTGGTGAAAGATGTAATGGGAGAACCTCTGATTGGTGCCAATGTGGTGGAAAAAGGTAGAAGCACCAATGGGGTTATCACCGACTTTAATGGAAAGTTTACGTTGGAAGTGGACGAATCCGCTTCGTTGGTTGTGAGCTATATAGGATATCTGGCACAGGATATTCCGACAAAAGGGAAGGGAGACTTTCATATTGTATTGAAAGAAGATGCCAATACGTTGGACGAAGTGGTCGTTACCGGATATGGAGATTTTAAGAAGGCAACTTATACGGGATCTGCTTCTGTTCTGACTACAGAAAAACTGGAGGCATTACCTGTTGTATCCGTAGGGCAGATGATTGAATCGAATATACCGGGCATCAGTGTAGTTGCCGGTACTTCTTCGCAACCCGGTGCGAAAACAACTTTACGGGTACGGGGAATCGCTTCTATGAATGCTTCCACCGAGCCTCTGTATGTATTAGATGGAGTGCCTATTCCATCTTATGACTTGAGTAACTTTACCAGTATGTCCGAAGCGGGAGGAATGGGAGTTATTGAAACGTTGAATCCGGCAGATATTGAAAGTATCACTGTTTTGAAGGATGCAGCCTCGGCTTCATTGTATGGTGCGAAAGGTGCTAATGGAGTAGTGCTTATCACTACTAAAAAAGGAAAAGAAGGTAAACTTCGTGTCAATATGGCGGCAAAATATGGAATCACTGATTTCGCTTATACATATCGTCCGCTGATGGGAGGTGAGGAAAGGAGGGAATTGATTCATGAAGGACTGGTTAATTTTCAACTGGATAAGGGAGTAAGTGAACAAGAGGCACAGCAGTATGCTGATGCGAATATCGACCAGTATGCCAAACGCCTGCCTCAGGGGTATTCGGATTGGGAAAGCGCTCTGTTCAAGAAAGGTTATCAACAGGATTATAACCTGTCTGCTAGTGCTGGCAACCAAAATTCCAGTTTTATCGGTTCTTTGGGATATACCAAGCAGACGGGTGTTTCCCTGAATTCAGAAATGGAGCGCTTTACGGGGCGTGTGGATGCAAGTAACAAGTATAAAAAGGTGGAATTTGGAATGAACGCTTCTTTTTCGTGGACAAAGAACGTTCATTTACCTGAGGGTAAATTTTATGGAAGTGCCATTTATGCATCAAAAGTGAATCTGACGCCTTCTACTCCCATTTATAATGAGGATGGAACGTATGCCAGCGGGTATCGTGAAAACAATGGATATAATCCGGTATTGGAGGCCGAGGTGAATGATTATTATGCTCGGACGGTACGTGCGATGGGTACGGCTAAAATAGCTTATAATGTGTGGGACAATTTGAAGATATCCAGTGTGTTTACGGTAGATTATTCGTTGACAAAGGACTTTTTCTTTCAGTCTCCTGAAGGACGTGATGGAGCTACTTATCAGGGACGGGGACGTATGCAGATGACTGACCGTATGCGGTATACTTCACAGAATAATCTGACTTATTCTAAAACTTTCGGTAAACATTCTGTTAGTGCGGTCGCTGCCTTCGAGGTGATGAAGTATGATTATGAGGATTTGTATGCTGCAAAGAAAACTTACGGGCAGGATATCAACACTTCATTGGGAAATGCAGCCGATCCGATAGATGCTGACCAGAAATTGCAGGAAGATGCATTAATGTCCTATGTGGCTAGTGTGAACTATTCTTATGGTGATAAATATTATGCCAGTTTCAGTTTTCGCAGGGATGGATCATCCCGCTTGTCTCCCGATACTCGTTGGGGGAATTTCTGGTCCTTGTCCGCTTCATGGAGACTTTCTCAGGAAAAGTTCATGCAGTCGTTGAAATCAGTATTAAGTGATTTAAAACTTCGTGCTTCCTATGGGGTGAATGGGAATCTTCCCTCTTCATATTATGGTTATCAGAGTACTTATACCACAGGGGCGTTTTATAATGGAAAACCTTCTCCGTGGGAAAGTACATTGGGGAATGAGGAACTGACTTGGGAGAAGAATTATGCACTGAATTTGGGGCTGGATATCGGCTTGTTCAGTCGTGTGAATGTTTCTTTGGATTGGTACACGCGTACAACGAAAGATTTATTGATGAGCAAGCAATTGAATTCCATCAGCGGTTTTTCTTCTCTGCTGACCAATGTGGGACAGATGCGGAATACCGGTGTGGAACTTGAAGTTCGTTCCAATAACATCAAGACGAAAGATTTTAGCTGGACTACCGCCTTCAATTTGAGCCATAATAAAAATAAGATTCTGAAACTGGCAGATCTGCCTTGGTTTGTGGATGGCAGGTATGTACGTAAGGAAGGTTATCCATTTAATACTATTTATCTGCGTGAGTATGCGGGGGTGGATCCTGAGACTGGAAGTGCCTTGTATTATGATAACCAACAGGATGAGAATGGCAATTATACAAAAAATAAAGTGACCGATCCGGGGCAGGCAAGTCCTATTCCGTTGAAAGATATTACGCCTACTATCTCGGGAGGCTTTATGAATACCTTTAATTATAAATTCATTGACTTGTCATTCAATTTATCTTATAGTTTCGGTGGTTATTCGTATGATAATGCATCCTATATTCTGCAAGATGATGGTTATTCAGTGATAAGCAATAAAAGTACCGAGCAACGCCGCCGTTGGCAGAAACCGGGTGATATAACGGATGTCCCCCGTTTTGTATATGGGAATAAAAAAGGGGGTAACTATAATTCTTCGCGTGCCATCCATTCTACGGATCATATTCGTCTGAAAAGTCTGATATTGGGATTGAATGCTCCTAAAGCATGGTTGCAGAAATTAGGAATAGGGAATGCCCGTATTTATTTCTCGGGTACGAATTTGTTGACATGGGCAGCTTACGGCCAATATGATCCTGAGATGAGTGGCGTGGTAGGATTTTACACCCCTCCATTGAAAACTTATGCTTTCGGGTTGGAACTTAAATTTTAATCATCAATTGCACTAAAAACAGAACCATTATGAAAAAAATACTTTTTATTTTAGGATTAGCTTCACTACTTGTTACCGGTTGTGGTGATTTCTTCGATACAGCTCCTAGCAATAAGATTCCTACTGCTATAGCTTTCCGTACAGTAACCGATGTGGATAATGCGGTGAATGGATTGTATGATCTGATGTCGGGTTCCGGATATTATGGGGCTGCTATGTTTGCCTATGGAGATATGAAGGGGGATGATATGCAGAGTTCTGAGGAAAGTGGAGTATGCAATACATGCTATATGTTCAATCATCGTCCTAATAGTTTGAATGCCGGTTCATTGTGGGGACGACCTTTTTATATTCTTCGTGAGGCGTGGAATATTCTGAATGCTATTGCCGAAGGAAAAATTGAAAGTGGGGATGAAAAGAAACTGAATGCTTTGAAAGGTGAAACGATGGCGGTGATTGCGCTTTGCCAGTTTGATTTGACCCGTTGCTTTGGATATCCTTATACGAAAGATAATGGTGCGTCACTGGGTGCTCCGTTGATAGATCATTTGGTGGGAACATACGAAAATCCTTCTCGTTCTACTGTTGCTCAAGCGTACGATTTTATTATAGAAACGCTGGAAGAGGCGGTTACATTGATGTCCGAAGAGAAAAATAACGGACGTATGAACAAGTATGCGGCCCGTGCATTGCTGGCTCGTGTTTATCTGTATCATAATGATAACCGGAAAGCGTTTGATATGGCGGAGCAACTGATAAAGGATGTGGATGCATCGGGAAGCTATGCACTTTATCCGCATGAGAAATATGTGGCTGCCTGGTCGGTGGAAACCAAGTTTGGCTCAGAATCGTTTTTTGAGATAGCCAATAGTGTGGATGATACTCCGGGACGGGATTCATGGGGGTATTTATTGAACTGGTATGGCTATCAGAAGGGATTTGTCACTCAGAAATATGCGGAGCAGATGTTGGCTGATCCGGGAGATGTGCGTGGGCAGTTGCTGGAGGAGAATAAATATGCGGGAAAAACGGTATGGTGGTTGTACAAACTGAGAGGGACGGACATGAAGACTGCACCGCTGGAATGTAATAATGTGGTCCTTCGCTTGTCCGAAGTGTACCTGATTGCTGCTGAGGCTGGTTGTAAGTTGGGTGGTGATGCTGCGGTTCAAGGACTTGGCTATTTGAACGATATTGTGAAACGGGGTAATCCTGAGAACGAAGTGACAATGGCTGACTATACTTTGGATCGTGTTTTGGACGAGCGAAGTAAGGAACTGGTAGGTGAAGGACATCGTTTCTTTGATTTGCTGCGGAATGGTAAGACTATTATTCGGAAGGGAGGATATCATTTGCCCAGTGTGGACGAAGAAGTGGATTGGGATTTTTATAAATGTGTGTTGCCGATTCCTGAGGACCAGTTTATCTTTAGTCCTGAAATGGAACAAAATCCGGGATACCCCAAGAGTTGATATTCTATATAATTATTATTTAAATATATGCTTATGAAAAACAGAATAGTAAAATTTGTGGTATTGGTGTGCTGCCTATGTAGTATGCCCGGAGTAGTACGGGCACAGTTGTCCGTTCATCAGTTTGACCAGTTAATGAAAAAAATTGATGATGTCCTGTGGTACGAGAAAGTGGGTGATATCGCCCATGTAGATAAGGTAATATTATGTGGACCACCGCGTTGGAAGGAGTTCAACCCTACTTCGATGAGTGCCGGTAACGAACTTAAATTCAGAGCATACATTTTTATTCCCAAAAGCGTGGATGAAAACAAGAAATATCCGTTAATCGTATTTCCTCATAGTGGGGTACATGCCGATATGGACACCTATTATGCTCATATCATCCGCGAGTTGATAGCGCAGGAATATATTGTGGTAGCAGCGGATTACCGGGGAAGTACAGGATATGGTTCGGGTACATACAATAATATTGATTATGGTGGATTGGAGAATGAGGATGTATATATCAGCCGTAACTATATGGTGGACAATTTTGATATTGTGGATGGTAACCGTGTGGGTATCATGGGATGGAGTCATGGTGGTATGATTACGCTGATGAATCTTTTCAATTATCCGGGACAATATAAATGTGGTTTCGCCGGTGTACCGGTTTCGGATGTAATCATGCGTATGGGATATGCCAGCGACAGTTATCGCAAAATCTTTTCGGCCAAGAATCATATCGGGCAGACTGCCAAGGATAATATTGCGGAATACAAACGGCGCTCTCCTGTGTGGCATGCGGAGAAGTTGAAAGACCCGTTACTTATCTACACCAATACCAGTGATGATGATGTAAATGTGATCGAAGTGGAATCAATGATTCGAGCTTTGAAAGCAGAAGGCAAAAAGTTTGAATATAAGATATTTGAGCGTGCTCCCGGTGCGCATAGTTTTGATCGGTTAGACACTTATGAGTCAAGCAAGATTCGTCTGGACATTTATAAGTTCATGGGTCGTTACCTGAAGCCCAATAAACCATTCGGTTCAGTGAAAGAGTTACGTAAAGCAGCTTATAAGTTTTGATAATTAACTAGGTAACAGGATAATGGATGGCTGGTTACTTCATGTAATGGGGTAACCGGCCTTTTATTAACCGCAGAGGTTTTATGCTTTAGGACATTGGTTTGCCGTTCCCTCCCGATTGGCGGTTGTGGCAGAACTGGAGCGCTATCTATATTTTTCTTTATTATTTCTAAAAGTAAATATTTAGTCTTTTCACTGGAAGAGTGAGGTCGTGAGGCAGAACTTGGCACAAGATTTCACAGAACTTGGTGCAGGATCCGGCAGAACTTGTATCAGGATTCCAACTACTATGGTAGGGAAAAATGTAACTTTTTGAAATCGGGCAAGAATTCTCGAATAATCTTTTCTCATAATTCTTGGATAAGTCTTCATTTCAGTTAACTGGTTACTATAGGGCATGATGAAAAAAAGGAGTGCATCGTTCATTACGATACACCCTCTTATCCTTTACAGTGTCGGAATGAGGCGACTCGAACGCCCGACCCCTACGTCCCGAACGTAGTGCGCTACCAACTGCGCTACATTCCGTTTCTGTTTTGCGAGTGCAAAGGTAAGGCATTTTTTTTGAAATCAAAAAGAATTTCACAGAAAATTTGTAGAAAATTTGTAGAATCAAAAAATATGTCTACCTTTGCAACCACAAACGAGAAGCTAAGGTTTTTTATTGAATGTGCTGAGAAGTAAGTTCCTATGTGCTTAACCACTGACTTGGTGCCATAGCTCAGTTGGTAGAGCAAAGGACTGAAAATCCTTGTGTCCCCGGTTCGATTCCTGGTGGCACCACCAAAGAAAGTACATAAATGCTTTTCACACATGAAAACCCTTGAATTAGAGATAGTTCAAGGGTTCTTTTTTTTACCCTCACTACGCATTCCGCTACATATTTGTGAAGTTGGATTTCGCCAATTCAGTGGCTTTTTTTAAGGCTTTTGAAAAAGCCATAAATATGTACCATACTTCATTGTTTTTCAATTGTTTGACAATTCCAATCTCCGGTGTGAAAAAGTAATTTTGCACACATGACCGGATGAAGTCGAAAAAGTGAAAGAAATTTAAAAATTCGGTATTTCCCATCGGGATAAAAAAAAGGAATCGAACCCGGGATACAAAAGGCAATTCGAACCTGAGAAAAATGGGATTTTTATGGCTTTTCCACAAGTCCCTCAAAAAAGCCACCGAATTTAACATTTCGCTCCATATCCTCATGCCATCCGGTTTTGACGAAACAATTGAATGTAACACCTCAAAAAAACAAAAGTGATGAAACAAGGAACAATGAACATTCTGTTTTTCGTGCTTAAAACGAAATTGTTGAAAAACGGTGAGGCACCGGTATTGATGCGGATAACCATCAATGGAGACTATGACGATGTACGTATCCAAAGAAGCGTACCCCTGAACTTATGGAACGCCGCCAAAGGATGCAGTAAAGGCAGGGACAGGGCATCAGTGGCACTGAACGCCTATATTGCCGAACTGCACGCACGCGCCTTGGAAAAACACAAGGAACTGGTATTGGAACAGGCCCTGATTACCCCAAAACTGATTCTTAAACGTGTTTTCGGGAAAGACACCGAAATGCGTACACTGCTCGGCACCATGAGGGAAGGCATCAAGGAAATGGAAACACTGGCGGGTATAGACTACTCTCCCGTCACAATCAACCGGTATAAGAACGTGGTGAAGAAATTACAGCTGCTCATCCCCTCTTATTACGGAAAGGAGGATGTCACTTTCCATGAGCTGACACCGGAGTTCATCCGTGCGTTTGACATCTACCTGAAAACGGAGGCGGGACTGTGCCGGAACACGATAGTCCGTTATATGAAATGCTTCAAGAAATTTACCAATATGGCATTGGCAAAGGAATGGATGCGCAAGAATCCCTTTTACGGTTACAAGATGGAGCAGGACGAGACCGATCCGGTATTCCTGACCTATGACGAGTTGCAGACCGTAATGAAAAAGAAATTCACCATTCCACGGCTTGAACTGGTCAGGGATGTCTTTGTCTTCGCGTGCTTCACCGGTCTGGCATTCTCCGATGTTGCCAGTCTGAACAAAGAGAATCTGGTACAGGACAATCTCGGAGACTGGTGGATAAGAAAAGGAAGGGTCAAATTGGAACACCGTAGGAAGGCCTCTTCCATCAGCAATATTCCATTGCTGCCCGTACCCCTGGCCATATTGGAGAAATACAAGGAACATCCGACCTGCATTAAGAAAGGATGCTGTTTGCCCGTCATGTGCAACCAGAAGATGAACAGCTACCTCAAGGAAATAGCCGATTTCTGCGGCATTAAGAAGAATCTGACCACGCACGTTGCCCGTCACACTTTCGGGACTACGGTCACGCTTGCCAACAATGTGCCTCTTCAAGATGTTTCCGTCATGCTCGGCCATGCCTCCACACGTATGACACAGCATTATGCACGGGTCATGAACAGCAGCCTGAAAGAAGCAATGAACAACGTGAAGGAGCGTCTTGCACAATAAGTATACAAATTCAGTCATTAAGCCGTCCCCCTGGGGATGGCTTTTTTTGTAATCTATAATTCACAATATCCTGCCGTCCTTTCAATTTCTTACCTGCAAATATAGCCATTTGTCGGGTTGATTGCGCAAGGCGGCCCCTTTCAGGGGCTGGTTGGCTAAAAGAAAATCATCCTCGCTTCGCTGCGGTATTTTCTTTTGCCAAGCCTTGCTCAATCCCCGACAAAAGACAGCCCGGCAAGTAAGAAAACGAAAATCCGGCTCCATGGAGCCGATCATGTCAAACTTAAAAAAATAAAGGTATGAACAGAAAGACAACAAGCAAAGGACAGCAGGAAGCCAATCCGGAAATGACGATGTTGGTTTATCGGGAAATGAGCTATCCTGCACGGGAAGTGCAAGGCAAAGATGGAAACTATCTGGTTTCCGTAGAAAGACTGGAACAGGAACTGCTGGATGGCATCAGAAGCCTTGATCCGGCAGCATTCGATTTGGACGAAGAAATCGCTTACTATTGTTCGGACGAAGAGATCCGCCTGTTGACGGACGATGAACTGGAAGAAATGATTTACGGCTGACATTTAAAAAAGTAATGATTATGAATGAAACAACAGCAAAGATCTGCGAGGAACAAGTAGCAGACCTAACCATAGAGAATGCACACAGGGTCACGATGATCCGGAAAAAAGGTACGGACTATCCCCCCGTACCGTTCCTTTTCAGAAAAGAGCATCATGGAATGTCCAATTACACACACCTGTATGGGAATCCGGAAGAACGGAATGAATTGCATTCCAGGGATTTCAAAGACTGGCAAGCCGTAGCATTCAAACATCCTGCCTATTTGGATGATATGTGGAAACAGGCTTGCGACGCATACGCCTGGAGTTCCTTTAATCCGGAGATTCGCGGCGAGACGGACATCATGATCTACGGAGAGGAGCTGCACAACGACCTGCAACTCATGCCGGAAGAGGAACGGGATACATACATCGCCGCCTACCGGCAGAAGTTGTCCGCCCAGCTCTCGGCCCTCTCCCGCTGTGCCAACCCGATGGTGACGGGACGGAGCGGATTTGATTACTACAGGCAGGAAAAAGCGAACAGAAGCTATCAGAACCGTTACGAAGAATTCCGCAATTGGCGGAAAAAAGTTCTTGAAACCGTCAGACGGAAAAAGGAAGCCGCACGACCGGAGGAAGAGAAACAGGAAAAGGCATGGCAGACGCTCAAACGCGACATCAAGAGCAGCGCCGATACCATCCACGGGATTGATACCGGACAATGCCGGGGCTATAGCCGTGCCCTGTTTGTCAGCAGCATCCTGAACAAGGTATCCACCCTGGCCAATCACGGGGAAGTGGAAATCGTCCGTAGGGCCGTGGACTTCATTTCCGAATATAACGCAAGGGTGAAGAAACCCGTCATCACACCGAGAAACAAATTCTTCCAATTGCCGGAACTGGCGGAACGGATGTGCGAAAAGCTGAAAGCGATGCAAAGCCGGGAAAACAAGGAAGTGCCGTTCGAGGGTGGGACACTTGTATGGAACTATGGGGAAGACCGCCTTCAGATCCTGTTTGACAGGATTCCCGAAGACAGCAGACGAAAGGAACTGAAATCCTCCGGATTCCGCTGGTCACCCAAAAACAAGGCATGGCAACGGCAGCTTACCTCCAATGCTCTCGGTGCCGCAAAAAGATTGTTGGACCTTCAAAACATCTGAGCCATGAAAAACGACAATTTGAGATTCATCATTGATTCACGTTGCTTTGACGGCAGTTGCCTGACCGTCATGTCTGATGGGATACATAGTGATTATGGTCACGAAACACTGGAAGAATTGAGGGAAAGGGAAAATAACCCCAGCCTCATTGCCGTGCCCGGAAATGCCATCTGCAAAAAAATGCAGATCCACCTGCAGTCTCTCTGCGCCCCGTTCTGTGAAATTACGGAAGAGGACTATTTTGACTATATGGACACCCAGCCACCCATCCGGCACACCCGGAATTTCTTTTTCATGAGCGAGCCGTATCATGCCGGCATTCACCGGTTCTGCTTCCGGATAGACGGACGGTATTTTACGGGGCTGCGTTCTGTGAACACACCAAGAAAGGATTTGGAACAGCAAATGGACAGACATTACCGGAAGGTCACATTCAAAGGCGGCATCCTCAAAGAAAAACCAATGGGAATATTTGACCATACACGGCATAGTTTCACAGTTATAGTCCCATATCTGTTCCTTGACAAAAATGGAGAGAAGAAATTCATCTGCAACCTGGTGAAAGGTACGGACGAATCCTCCGGCAAGGATGCAAGACAGGAAACAGCCAGGGTTCTCCAAAGCTTGCGCCGCCATCATTTCCTCTACTTCTCCGGCTATGAGGGAAACGACGATATGGGCAGATTCCTGGAAAGAGTGGTGCAAAACAGACATACCCTGTCAGCAAACGGGGATTTTCTGCAATATCCCACCAACCGAGAGTCTGTGTCTTTCGCCGGAACGGTCAAAGAAACAGGGGAAAAGTTCTTTTACCGCATCTACGACCTGGAACTGTTCCATTACCTGCTGTACAAGCTGCGGAGCATCAGAATGGAAAAGAAGGAAGTGCAGGCTTGAATCAGTATGCAGGATGGGTTCCCGGCAGGGTTTCCATCCTGCACATGTATCAGAAATCCAACAAAAAAACGCAATATGAACCATACAGACTTTTACGCCCGGATAAGGGCTATCAAAGAAATGGAATACAGGGAATTGTATGCAGCCATAGAACTGCATGGAGCTTCCTATGAATGGAACAGCAATGATGGGGAATGCCCCGTCATTGCTGTCAATACAGGCAGCGTACAACCGGCTCCGGCTGATGTGCTGATTTGCAGGGTTGCCATCGAGAACGGCAACTTGCGCCTCTATGGTGTGGAGAATGAATACGGGAATGAGGTAAACTTCCAGCCGGATGAAGCCTTTGCCGGACATCTGTCATATATCATAGATTGTTTGCCGCCCGTCAACGGAGTGGATGATGTGACAACATTAAAGACAGAGGAGGAAGCGGTATGAAGAAGGAAAAACAATCCTGGACGGACTATGTTCCTCATTCGGTCAGCCTCTATTACGTGGACTACCGGGAGAATTTGGACAGCCATGATGATTTGCAGGAACAGTGCATCCGTCGGAACAGTCTCGGTCCGTTGGAAGAACAAATCCTGGAGTGGTATGCCGATCAGGAACATGGCAACCTGCAAGGGTATCTCTCGGAGATACGGAATGAGATGGAAGCGGACGGGAAATCCGCCGAATATATCCGACATGAGGAGAAGATAAAAGACCTGCTTTACGAACGGAACAATACCGATCCTGCAGAAGAACTGATAGACAATTCCGCTGTAACCAATATGTTCTACTCCCTTGGAGTCGAAATCGAGGGCTATGTGTACGGAGGCTGTGGGCGCGGAGAATCCGAAACGGTCTCTCTTCGTAAAATCAGACGGGCGCTTCAACTGAAGGAAGGGCTGTTTACCGATGAACTCCATGAACTTCTGGTCAATGCTCCGTACGGTGGCGAACTCCGCATCTATTTCAATGCCATATTCTCCAGACTGATTACGGGAGATACTTCACATGATTTCAAGCGCATCCGATTCTATGGAGGTGTCATTGTTGCTATTGTAGACAGCCGGAATGGTGCGGGGTATCATGTAAGTCTTCAGACTGACATCACCCTTCCGTTCTACAGGGACAATCTTTTTGTGGATTCTCAGGTACATTATTCCTATGCGAATGAAATTTGCGGGTTGTTGAACAGCTGGTGTGATTCCACCCGTTGGGAAACCGGAATGATGCCTCTGGAAGTCACTTTGCAGAAGAGTCACATAAATGAATATCAGAAGCAGGAAGCTCTTTATGAAAAAAGGTTTCGGGAAGGCGGATGTACTTTTGGAGATATGAACCATAAACGCCACAGAGATACCTATTATATAAACAGCTTCCCATGCGGTACCAAATGTCCGCATTGCGGCACGTTTTGGATTGACTGAAAACAGACGAGTCTTTTACACATCTTGAAAATGAATAAAACTATGGATAATCAAAGAACAAAGATGCTGGGTGAGAACCTGACGCACTACAGAAATCTTCAGGAGAACGGCTCTGTAAACCTGATCGAATTTCACACAACCGACAACCGGAAATTCGGCATCGGAAATCCGGATGCCATCAAGCTGTTGCTCTCGGCAGCCGTTACCGAACTGGAACGCCAGCTCCATATAGCGCAGTCCGGAGGTTTACCGGAACGGTTGGAACAAAGCCGGGAGTATAAGGCGGCAAAGGCACTGGAACAGGCACTGAATGATACGGGATTCAGTCCCGAACGTTTTGCAGAGACACTCCCGTTTTTCCATAAGACCTTGGAACAGACATTTTTCAGAACAATAAAGGCATGTATCATCGCCATGGCAAAACGTGAGTCGTGCCGGATTGACAGCCGAAATCAAGCGTCTTACGAAATGTGCCGGATGCTCACGCCCATGCTGGAAGATACCGACTTACCCTTTATTTGACGACATGGAATTCAAGTATGACCGAAAAGCGGACTCCAGTGCTGAAAAGCCGGAGTTCGCTTTTTCATTGTTTAACAGATAAAACACCAAAGTTATGAAAATCCTGAATGAAGAACATTTCGAGAACGTAAAGCGCTATGCCGAATCCATCGGTGACACCTCACTTCAAAAGTGCTTGGAACGGTTGAAGAGTTGGGAAGGGAATCCTGACTATCCCAGTGAGATTTCACTCTACTATGACCATGCCCCATACTCGTTCGGCTTTACCCAGCATTATGCTGATGGAAGAATAGGTATCGTAGGAGGTCTGCTCTATCACGGAATACCGGACAAATCATTTGCCGTGACATTGCAGCCGTTCCACGGATGGCAGATACATACCTGAAAAACATGAAACTTGACAACAATGACCGAAAAGCAGATTTCAGAACAGAGAATCCGAGGTCTGCTTTTTCATTTCTTGCTGTAAAGATAGCCGTTTTCCGGGCTGATTGTGCAAGGCGGCCCCTTTCAGGGGCTGGGTTGGCTGAAAGAAAATCATCCTCGCTTCGCTGCGGTATTTTCTTTCGCCAAGCCTTGCCGCAATCCCCGGAGAACAGACTGGAAAGACATCAAGAAATAAAAATGCCTACCCATGTAGGCCGATGTTTTACTTAAAAAAGAACAGATATGGAAACACTGGATTATAACCAGCTGCTGCTTGTCTCCCTGTGGCAATACAACCACCACGGGGATGAAGGGCTGACTCCTGCACTTTTCGAGGAAACGTTCGGAAAGGTCTATGGAAGTCACTATTACGAAAAATGGACCGGCTACTTCAATCGGAATCTCTGGGACATGATTGCCTATTTCAGAAGCGAGAAGGAGAACGGACAGAAGTTCTGCGACATGGTTGCCCGTCAGGTCAAATTGTATCAACAAAAACGATCTCAATATGAAGTACGGTAATTTTTATGACCTGGAAAGTCTGACTCTGCTCAACAGGCATGAAGGGTGTGCCTGCTCCATAAAGGAATGTGATGTGGAGAAGGTGAACCGGCTGATTTCAAGGATGCGGGAGGACAGGGAAAGAGTCGGTTTACCGACTGCAGGAGACGTTGTCACTTATATCACCCGTGGAGGTGACTATTATCCGCAGGCACACATTGAAAGGGGCGATGACCGGGAAGTTCATATCTGCCTTCTCCCACAGACACCTTTTTGCCATGAAAATGAAAAGTGTACCGGTTACAATACGGAAGGAGGCCCTTGGGTTACAACCGGTCCGGAATTGCTGATTCCCGATGGCATACGCAGCAAACAGTTCCGGATGTGGGGGCATACCGGAAGGCACAGGAACGGTGCCGTCCTCTTCCACACATTCGTCAGGGCATGGAAATACACGGAACCCGATCCTCTGTACGGAAAGTACACCACAAAAGAATGGACGAGATACCTCATCGAGTGTCAGCCGGATATTGAACCGGCTGATGCCTTTGTCTATCGGAATGAGGCATTCACCCTTTACTCGCGGGAAGAACTGGAACGGCTGGTCGGGATTCTGCACGGAAAGCTTTTCAACGGATTCCGTCCCGGTCTGTTCATACTCTGGGCATACCGTATGGAATGGAAGGAACTTCCCGCATGGGAATGGAACATGCTGAAAGCGGACACCCATCTCTCTTTCCTTGGCATTTCTCCCGTCAGGATACAGACTGACCATAAAAGACATATAGTAACAATCTATAAAAAATCAGAGTAATATGGTACCATACAACACACCGCAGACGATACGTCCGCTTGAGAAAATGGTCTGTGATTTCGCCTATTCGAACGGCTACGATCCGATATCCGTTTTCAACGATTTCCTGCGTTATGTCATTCACGGGTTCTCTCCCGGCGCACCGCCCCTTATGGACTGGAAATACAAACGGCAGCAGAACAGGCATTTTATGGAAATGCTTACCGGATGGATACGGCTCATGCAGCGGGAATTGCAATCCGGCGGATGGTTTGATGCGTTCGGTGACCTCTTCATGGCAATATCCTCCAAAAGCGGTCGGCAGGTGAACGGACAGTTCTTCACTCCGCCGGATATCTGCGACCTGATGGTCTTATGTACCGATTCGGGGGAGACAGCGACAGGAAAACGTATCTGTGACCCGACATGCGGAAGCGGAAGGCTGCTGCTGGCATATCATGTACGTCACCTGGGTAATTATCTGGTTGCAGAGGATGTCAGCCGTACCTGTTGCCTGATGACCGTTTGCAACATGCTCGTACATGGCTGCATAGGTGAGGTCATCCACCATGACAGCCTCTGCCCCGAAAACTTCATGGACGGCTGGATGGTAAACCATACACTGACCCAGACGGGCATTCCCTCCATTCGCCGGATGAGTGAGGAGGAATATCGGACAAGCAGGAACATGTCCGTTGACCTGCTCAGAAAGCGGAAAGAGAAATTGCGCCAAATGCAGCCTGGCAAGAAACAATTGCCATATAAACAACAGAATTTATAAACAATAAACCGAATGATTATGAAACTGAATGTTAGCAACGAATTGAAATCCCGCCTGACCCATGCGGCGGAAAACGGAAGTGTGATAGCCAAAGATATCCTTTCGGAAGTAAAAAAGAACGTACCGGTGGAAGAAGTCATACGGGGGGCCTACAATTTTTTCTCCACCAAACGCAAACGGACGGAAGCCGGCACGTTCAAGAAAATCCGGATCGTGTTCACGGCATGCAACAAAGACTTGGGCCATCCCAATTTCCCGGACCGGAACAATCCGCAGGCACCCTGGTTTCCGGAGAACCGGACAGATCTGGAACCGTCCACGTTTATCGAGCTGTTCAAAAATCTGGGACCGTACCAGCCCGATGAAATCAACTATTTCTGCAGCGCCATCTCACTGGACAGCAAGGTCACAATCAGACTGCATGACAGTATGAACGATTTTATGGAGGCTTATCTGGAAAGCAACTATAGTCCCATATCTGACGGTAGCGAATCCAGCCTGCACAACTCCTGTATGAGATATGAAGACAAGGCCCGTAATGCAGCGGATTTCTATGCCAATTTCGCAGGAGCCAAAATACTCGTGGCAAGGGATGACAGCAGCAATGTGGTCGGACGGGCCATTGTATGGAACGAGATAACATTGTGGAAATCAATAAACACACCGATTGCCGCCTCCCTGCTGGATCGTATCTATTCCTCACACGCATTCGTCATCGAACTGATCCGCAAGCAGGCGCAGGAGGCAGGTATCCTGTTGCGACGCAGATACAACGATTATACACATACGACGGATTTCACCGTACTGAATCCCATTGAGGGGCAGGAATGGGCGGCCGGAGATAATATACAGGTTTCTTTGACGGTGAAAGTGCCCGCCTGCAGGTGGCACAAGAAAGGGGTGCCTTACCTCGACACGTTCTACAGCCTCCATCTGACGGACGGTAACCTGGAACTGAGAAATACGGAGGGCGACACGAGCATAGCCACCTGCCGGAGCACGGAAGGATGTGCAAACAGGAAAAAATATGTATGTCCCAAATGCGGGAAGATACATATCTTCCCGGATGCGGCATTCTGCAAGAACTGTCAGGATATGTACTATGTATCTACCGTATTCGGGAAAGTCCTGAAAGGATTATCAGTGGAATATAAAGGAAAGAAATATCCGTCTTTTCTCTTTCGTAAAGGGCGTCCCGTACCGGAATTCAGACGATACCTGCAAATCGAAAAATTGTTCATTTCCTAAAATATCATTATCATGGAAAAACTAATGGCTCTTTACGGCATTTCTTCCCCCTCCGGCAGAGAGGGGAAGATGGCTAAATTCATCATAGAGGAACTCAAAAAGATGGAGATTCCTTTCCGGCAAGACAGGTACGGAAACATCTATGCGGTCAAAGGCAACCGGAAAAGCTACCCCTGTGTCGTGGCGCACATGGATGAGGTACACCGGCGCAAGACAGGCTCTTATGCAGCCCATCTTGTGGCGGACTCGATGATTGTCGGCTATGATCACAAGCGTAAACGGATGACCGGAATCGGTGCGGATGACAAGAACGGCATCTGGATCTGCCTGAAATGCCTGGAGGATTGCAAGACGGTGAAATGTGCCTTCTTCGTACAGGAGGAGGTGGGATGCATAGGCAGCAGCCATGCCGATATGTCCTTCTTTTCCGATTGCCGTTTCGTGATTCAGTGTGACCGGAAAGGGAACGGGGATATGGTAACACAAATCAATGGGATGAAGCTCTGCTCCAACGAGTTCATTTCAGCTATAGATGTCCGGAAGTACGGCTACAAGCCGGCACAGGGACTGAATACAGATGTGGCGGCTTTGAAAAAAAACGGTCTGGAAGTATCCTGTATCAATCTTTCCTGTGGATATTACGAACCTCATACGGACAACGAATATACCGTCGTGGCTGATCTTTGCAAGTGTTACCGCTTTGTCCGGCATATCATCTGCTGCCACAAGGGAACCAGCATGCATATACCGGAAGCGGGAAAAAAAACTTTCCCCGGATATTATGAACTGTTCGGGCTGACCGGATATAGCGAAGAGGATTATATCCGTTTGTCAGAAGAAAAATACATGGGACATACTAAAACAACCAAGACAAGCTCTAAGAATAAATTCTGATTCATCAACATTAAAAACATAGTATTATGGAAACAACAGTAATGCCGGCAGCTGCATCGGTACAGAAACAGCAGGGCCTCAACCAGGTAGTCATTAACAAGGTACAGCGGATGATAGAAAGCAGGCAAGGCGGTGTCATGGACACCATTAACCGTCTGCTCAGTGAGGGACGGATCGCGCAGGATTTCATCGCTCCCATCGGGGTAAGCCAACGTAGCAAGGAACGCCCCGTTATCTCTTTCAAAGCGGAAGGAAGGGTACAGATGGCAATGCCCGAAGGGAACTTCAACCTGCACGGCAACGCCATAAGCCAGATTTCGGAGAAGATGGGCATTCCCGCCAAATACCTGCGCGAGCTTTCCGCCGGGGATGTTTGGCAGAAACAGTTGTGCGCCACCATCCTGAACGAGCATTCGGGATGGACCGAGCGTACACGGGTACTGATACGGGCGGTAGGAATGGAAGTCCGGGGCGTATTGTCGGACTCCTACCGTCGGCTGAACTCGGTGGATATCCTGACCGCTTTCATCCGTGAGGCGGGAGGACAGGGAGCGGTCGTGTCCGATGCCTATATGAACGACACGAAAGTATGGTGTGAGACAATCCTGCCCACTCCGATAGAGATACCCACCCGTAAGAACGGAACGGTCATCATCTTCGCAGGAGCACGCTTCTCCACATCCGACTATGGCAACGGATCGGTCGATATGCGGTCGTTCCTGCTCAACGGGGCGTGCCTGAACGGGATGGTCAGGGAGTCCGTCATGCGGCAGATACACCTTGGAGGCCGACTGCCGGAATCCCTGTCCCTCTCCCAAAAGACCTACGAACTGGACACGCAGACCACCGTATCGGCTGTTTCCGACCTGACCAAAGGACTGTACAGCAAAGACACCATCATGCAGAAGGCCATCGAAATTCAAGGAGCATCGGAAATAGACGTGGATTTCGACAAGGAACTGAAGAATCTGGTGCAGAAAGGAGCCTTGTTGAAAAACGAGGGACGTGAGGTCGAGAAACTGCTGATGAACAACAATCCTGACGACGGAGTTACAGGCGGGGCCACGCTATGGAAACTGACACAGGGAATCACCGCCTTTGCAAGGGAACAGCAGCCGGAACGCTGCCGGGAACTGCATGAAATTTCGGGACAGCTGATGAACCGGGTAAAGATAAATTAAGAGAATAACAACCGAATTGTATGACAAGGGCGGCCGTGAGTCGCCCGTAAAGCAGAAGAACAATGGAAAATAATATAGTGTGCAGCAGATGCGGATCTGCCAATGTAAGGTGTGAGGCAATGGTAAACCCCAACACAAAAGGGTTCGACCACTTCACGGACGAAGCTTTTTATTACGGGTGGTGCGAAAACTGCGGATTGGGAGTTGCCTTGACCGACAAGGAGGAAATCCGGAACGAAATTTTGGAGAAATACCACAGGTTCAAGAAAGAGAATGCTTGTGAGCCACATTACGCGAATTGCCGGATTGTCCAAAGGAACAGCGGTCAGGTCAAGGATGTAAGAATTATGCTTTCACCGGACACCGGTATGGCCGATGACGGTATTTTCTTTTACTGCCACACATTGGAAAGGCTTATTGGGCTGTCCGTTCCCGGCAGGGAAAGTTTCACCCTTACGGAATGTTTCGGTTTTGCCTTGCTGACAGACAGGGAAAAGATGGAACGGCAGGTATTTAAACATGAAGCGGACGGAAAGCCCGTTATCGTAACAGGCAGGGAAGTGCTGCTTTTCTATGGGGAGCACTATGGTATAAGACCGGAAGAATTGAAGCAATACGCAACGGAGTATTGCTGCCATATCAAACATTACAGGGAATATGGATATCCGTTGCTGGACAGGTCCCTCGTGAAAAAAATGCTGGAGGAAGAGGAACGGATTACAAAAGGGGAAACACGGTCATTCACTCTGCGGATACACTTTCCTTGGCATGTGAAAATCACCAAAGAGGATAATCCTGAATATGCCCCATACAGATATACCTTGAATGCCTATTGCCTGGACAATCCGCAATGTTTTAACCGCAGATACACAACTTTGGAGAAAGCCTTGCTCCATTGTCTGAATGGATTCAATGAAAATGCCGCAATCAAAGACCGGTATCATTCAATAGGGGAATACTTGCTTCAAAAGTAAGAACAGCAGACAACTACATCTTAAAAAACAGAAACGTCACAAGGGGATGTATATCACATCATACCTGTGGCGTTTCTGTTTTAGCCACTTCCCGATTCTTGATTCTGCCTGCTTTGGGAATCTGCATCTAATATGGCAATTGGGGTCATTTCCTTATTTAATTGAAAAAATAGGCAATTGCTATGCCCAATATAATGGCACATACAATACTTCCCAGTACTATAAAGAGATAGTTGGAACAATGAAACTCAAGGTCCATATAAGGTATATGTTTTCGTTTTACATATTTACTCCATAGCCAAATAATATATTTGCCTATACATTCCAGTCCTACAATATCAAACATTATTATCGCTTTTTGAATATTCATTCCATATAAAATATAATTGTATTGGCTCATATATAGATATAATTAAATTAATGTCAGTGTCATAACTTTAATATCAAACTATCATACTGACAATAATAAAGAAATTAAAAAAAATCGCAACAGATTTATTAAAACATTTGTGTACTTATTTATTAAAATGAATCAAAATATGCCTAGCTACCAATCCCTATCAGGAACTTTTACATTTTAACAAGGTTTTTATTGAGTGTAAAGGACAATAATTATTTGGAGACACTTCATCAGCCACCTCTACATTAACCTTAGTATACCCTTTATCAAATCTGAAAGAAAGAAAAACTTCTTCGCTTTCATATATATACTCTACAACAAGATACATCTCGCCATCTTCATTAAAATCCATTTCTGAGCCATAATCTGATGAATATTTATTTTCAGCTATACCATTTACTCTTTTAATTTCATTTTTTAACCTATTATACGAGGTTAGTTCAAAATCAATTTTAAAATCATCTATCCGTTGAAAAACAAGAGTTTGCCTTAATGTATCACAATTATAACAAAAAACTAATGTGTCTTTTGTCTTAGATTCTATATTCGTACTATCAATATTCAGGCAATTAGCGTAAGATGGTATGAATATAAAGCCTAATATTATCATGCTTATGTATAAAATAAATTTGCTCATAAAAATGATTGTTATCGCGTTGATGAAATATCCAAACTTCTTCCTTTAAGATGATATTTAGGAAGATTATAATCTGGTGTAAACCCTATTGGATATCTATATGACTTCACTAATTTTGAAGAATTTGGAGATAAAGTAACAGCATCCCCTTGATTCCCTCCCAATAAGATAATTCTATGGTCATCATTGATGCCTGCAACAAATCCAACATGAGAATAATTCATAATCGCAATTGCTCCATAAGCAGGTTTATTTAATTCCATTCCATAATGTAACCACGAATATGCTAATGCGTTATTTGTCCCCACAATTCCAACTTGATATAAACACCAATTAACAAAACTAGAACACCAAGGTATCTCATCTTTATCAAAATTTAAGTTAGTAGTACTATGATATTCTATAATTCTTTCATTATGTTTCTTCCCTCGTATTTCTTGAACGCCTAATTCTCCAATAGCAACATCCATCCAAGGAATATTATTAGTTATCGGTATAGAAGCTATTATCGGAGTTTCTTGAAAATACCCAAATCCATTCGAAATACCACAACATAGTTTTATTTCTTTTTTTGAAGATAAAATCTTATAATCATAAGATTGCTTTAAACAAACTTCTAAATAATTTTGCTGTTGGAGAAAATAAGCAGGAATTATATTTCTCAACATATCTAAGCATATTACCTCTTCGGTGTCTTCCTGTTTTAAAAATATCTTTAATAATACATTATATGCCCAATATTCTTCAATATATAATCTTATTGTAGAACCAAAATACCCTTTATCTATTTTATTGCCATCCTCATCTGCCCAATATGCTTTCAAATGAACTTTATTTAGAGTGGCACTTTTTTCTGAGTTTTTATAAAGCCCTATAACCTTAACCATATAAAAATCCTCCATCTATGACAATTTTACATTTTTCACTTCTACTATACCTCTTGAATCAACAACACCTGAGAACCGTTCTAAAGTTCCATCTTCAAATTTAAGTATAAAATTAACCTTATCGCCTTCAGTTGCATGTTTTACGACGGCACATAAAGTAGCTATACCATTATGAGGGAATTCATTTATTCTTTGATGAGAGTTTTCATCTTTCCAATAAACTTCAACAATTTCCCCTATTGAATCCTTTTCTAAAACACAAGTAATCACTTTACTGCTTTCTTCTTTGTATTCCTCCCACCAAGAACCATAAATAGTGTTAATTCTCCTGTCCATTCTGATGGTTCTATTAATATCCAACCGTGTAGGAGATATGAGAAAACGGGTAAACATAGGACTACCTTCAGTAGCATCCATCGTTTCACCATAATAGTAAATATACGCTTCATCAAAAGCGAGCTCTCTGAACATCATATCATCTACGGTATGCCGTATTTTCCCCCAGACAGGAGTGGTTTCGGGACGAAAGAAAAAACAGGAACGAGACTTGTCTGCACCTGCAAGCATCATATCCAAAATACAATTGCTGCCATTAGATTCCATTTCTATATATATGTTTCCTCCTAACATTCCTGTTACAGGTCTTCCTTTACGGTCTATATTACGGGAAAAACAGTATTTATACTTTAGTAGATTGCATTTGTAGCCATTTATTTCCAATATTATTTCTGAATTCATGACGACTTGTTTTATGCATTTGACATTACATCTCAAACTTAGCAAAAAATCAAGAAAGACAATGTTCAAAGAGCATTTTTTATGCACCATATGCTCAATAACACATTTTATGTCTTTCGGTTACATTAAAATACAACACCTGTTAGGGATATGTTCATACCGGACAAATAAAAAAGGTTCAGTCGTCTCGTAACAACCAAACCTTTATCAACAAGCAATCTACGGTATATAGAACAGTTCAAACTCCTCTTTTCTTCTTCTCTCTATGCTTGGAATGACTTTCCCCCGATAACAGCGGAACGATACATATTCCTTGTAAATATCCCGGTTGCCGCTGTCCAGTTTCTGAATCAGTTTGCTTTTAGGTATCTTGCCGTTGCCGATCAGACGGTAACAGCCTACATTAAAGCCTAACAGACTTAAAAGAAGCGAGTCTTTCCCATATTTTCGGAATACCTTCAAACACCGTTCAAGGTCGCATCTCAAAAGTGAGTCCGCCTGTGCCTCACTCAGGTTCTCGGTCAGCGTCTCGTGGGGAAGCAGGCGGTGTCCGTAACCGATGTAAGGCATTTTCCCCCGGTGCCGGCCTTCCCACCGCTTGATGCAGGCTACCGCCTTATCTTTGTCAGACGGGGGATTTTCCGCCTTGCCGTACAAGACAAGTAACAGAAAGATCATAACAGCCGGTATTCTTTTCATGCAGCCTCCTTGTTATTTTCTTCATCCGTATCCTTTCCATTAAAATCATATGTCAATTGTTGCAGATTCCCCCAATTATCTTCAAGATAGAGGTCTATGGTCTGGGATTCCTTGCCGCTTTGCGAAGTATAGTAAAGACGGAATTTCCATTCGTTCAGCAGATAACGGTCATTGGGCTTCAGTACCGTGCCGTCCTCCATCTTCAGACTGCCCTTGCCGTCCGGCTGGAAATACCTTAGCGTATAGACGGTTCCGGCAAAGTTCCCTTCCGGCTTGATTTCCAGCCGGATTTCCACAGTCTCCCCATCGGTAATCTCATCCGCTACCGGCATGGACTCTACCGCAAACGGGTATTCCTGTCTGATATCCAGCTCATTGTCACAAGCGACAAGACCAAGAAAGGAGAATGCCATACAGCAGGCTGTCAGCATAAAATCAAGGATTTTTCTTTTCATGGGTATGTATTCTTTTAAGGTTAGAAAATGTATTTTACTCCGATTCCATACTGAAAGTGGCAGATTCCCGAGGCACTGCCCCACACGAAACGCTCACGCAGACGCACCAGCAGGACAACCCTGTCGGACAGGTATCCTTCCGCTTCCAGCGTTACCGCGCCGCCATAGATGAAAGACTCGCATTGCTGCAAAACGGCTCCGTCATCCAGCAGCCGGTCTCCTTCGTTCACGGTCTCATAGCCCAACAGGGCGGAAGCGCCGAGGTTCAGGAAGAAGGACTTGCCGGGGGTGGAAAAAAACGTATGGTAATAACCGCCTTCCCCCGTATATTGCGACAAGGGTATATGCGTACTCCGGTAAGGGATGTTACGTTTCAGCATCTCACCGCCAAACATCCACTGGTTTCCGTTCCCGGTACAGGTGGATACAGCCAGCGAGAAGGCATAGCCTGCATCGTGACGGTTTGCCCGGCTGTAAAATCCGTCGGCCATTTCAGTGGTGAAGCGGACGGCTTTCATTCCCGGCAGGCGGCGTTGGGCTTCTGCCTGCCCCGTAAAGAGGGCAAGCAGGAGGGTAATAAAGAGGGAGTTTCTTTTCATGGCGTTCATCTGACTTTCAGTTCATTGACGGTTTCTGCGCGTACCAGGTCCTCATTCTCCACATCAAAGGACTGATGCCGGCCGCCTTGCTTCTCATACATTTCCACTATCAGCTTCTTGTCGTCGGGAATGGTGAACCTGGGCAGGGCAAACACCGTCCGCTCGTTCTTCTTCCCGTCCACACGGGTCACATAGTTGAAGGCACGAAGCGGATAGATGACCTGTTCCTGCATGGCGGTACGTTTCATGATTTTCTTGTCCACGATCTTGAAGGTCACGAAGTCCACGTCGAAAGGCACGTTCGTGGCGTTCTTCACTTCGGTATGGAAATAGATCAGTTCGCCGTGCGCATAAAGTCCTTTAAGCAGATATTGCACTCCGAACCGTTTGCAGCCGATGTGCTTGACCTTGCGTTTGTTCTGTTCATACACGGATTTCATGATCAGCCGTACCAGACGGGGAGACTCCCCGGCGAGTTCCTGCAAGTAGATTTCCATCGCATTGTTCGGACGGTTCACGGCCTCTCCGTCATGGATGAAGTCGCACATTTCCACATTCAGCAGCAAAGGCTCGTCGGCATACTTGACGTTGAATGTATAGAAGTTGCCGTCTTCGGTAATTACGCTCATGTTTGTCTCGCTCCGGAAATGTTTCCGGGTTGCCTTCACACGGATCACATTTTCCGCACCGTCCGCCTTGCCCGCTATCAGATTGGGCGAACCCAGGTCCACATATCTCACGGGAGAGGGAAAAATAATATGTACGGTCTTGTCATATGTGATTTCCAGACCGTGTGGGGGAATCATCCGGCTGAATCCTATCTTGCGGCTCAGTCCTTCATAATAATCCCCGCTGCTCTGCTGCGCGTATGCAGCCACTGTGCCCGCAATCAGGGCAAGCATCATCAGAATCTTCTTCATGTGTGTTTCTTGGTTGATTGGTGAATAAATGATTGATTTCCTTTCCTCCTTCATTTTTCAGGAGAATGCAGCAACAGCCGGTGCCCGGCCTTCAGGGTGATTTTCACCGTGCGCATCTTCTTGCCCACATATTGTGACATACCCTGTATCACCCCCTTGCCCACATCCGAGGCAATCTGCGCTCCGGCATCCGTTGAGATATTGATGCTGCTTCCTATAGAGGTGCCCATGCCGGCGGCAATCTCACGTGCGGCATCATACTCCATCGAGTTCGGTACAAGGATTCCCTGCTGCCCGTCAGCGTCATACACTTCGAGTTCCACCGGGAACAGCGTGCCCCTGTACTCCACTGTCTCGATCAGGATCCCCATCCGTTCCCCCTCGACACGTGTGCCGCCGACCAGTACCGTACCTTTTGGAATAAGGAGATCGTCCACTGCCATCGGCTCCAGCAGGCGGATACGCAGTGCCTGTCCGTCAGATACGGTCTGCGTGCCATGCACACAGGCGGCGATGGTGTTCCTGCCGGAAGATGGCATTTTGCCTACCGGGGTGTGGAAGCCGGTATTTCTCTCGCCTGCATATCCGGAAGCAATGTCTTCATTGCCTGCAGGCTGGGCGAGTGATGACACCATCCGGTTCTGTACCCGTTTTACAGGCCGGACAGCCGTCCGTTCTTTCCGGCTGTTTGGGGCATTGGCCGTAGAGGAAGCATCCGGCTCTTTCCCGTTGTAGCGGGCAGCCAGCTCGTAGGACTTTTCCAGCAGAGCCATCTTTTCTTCCAGGGTCTGGCCTTCCGCCTGTTCTTCCGCCGGCTTCCTTTCTTTTTCCAGATCCTCAATACGGCGGAGCAGATCGGCATTTGGCTGATTTTCATTCCGGGTATATACAGTGCCCAGCGAACGGTTCATATTCCGGTAGGCTTCTGCAGAGGAACGGATGGAGCCGGGGGCTTTCCCCTTTTCCGGTTCCGGCGGAAGTTCCATGTTTGCTTTTCCTGCGGTAAGACCGGCAGTATCCTGACCGTTCCTGTTGAGCAGTTCGGACATCTCCAGGAAGGTTCCCCTGCGCCATTTTTCCTTTTTTGCCAGTGCTTCCTGCTCGTAGGCGCTTACCTTGTTGCCCTCCATTTCCGAATCTTCCGGTGAAGGCATCTCCACGTTGAAACCCCTGCCTTTTTCCATTTCCGCCTTCTCCTTTTCCGACGGGCTGAATACCAGCAGGAGGAACCCCATGCACAGCAGACAGAAAAACGGATAGACAATATACTTTGCGCGCCGGCGCTTCTCTTCGGGAGTCAGCGGCTTGTCATTTGACACTCCGAGCCGTTCCCTGATTTTCTGAAAGTCCATTTTCATGTTTATGGATGTTTGAATGAATGTTTCTTGTTCTTTCCGGCCGGAACACGACGGAACGGATATGTCCCATTGCCGGTCTTTGGCCCGGCTCCCCGAAACGGGATACACAGGAGAGAATCGAGTACAGGCAGGAGGCAGCAAGCAGGAGCGAGGCCGTGCCTGCCAGAAGGATGCGCTGCTTTCCTGTCAGCCGCCGGCAGAACAGCCGTACCCGGCTGTCCGCATGGCCGAAGAATCCGCGTTTTCCCCTCATCGTTCCGCACTTCTTATGTCCTTATTCTCCAGCACGGTAAACTGCTCGATAATGAATCCGTTGGGATTGTCATCCGAACGTCCTGTGTTTTGAAGCGAGCAGGAAGTTACGAGGCTGCGCTCGGTCACGTTGCTTTCACGGATAATCAGCTGCCGGGCATATGTCCGCACCTTGTAAGGGTAGGCGGCAAAGTCGCACACCACGCTGTCCACATGCACCACCTGGTTGATGTTGCCTGAAATCAGGCGGTTGTAATACCCTCTTTCGGCAAAATCCACATAGTAGTGATAGGCACTCTTGTCTGCCAGTTGCAGGGCACGGTTGATATTGTGCTCGATGGCATCCTTCTGGGGTGAGAGCGAGAAAAACAGTTCGTGAAAGCGCCTTACATGTTCCCGCGCCTCGGCAGGCCTGTTCTGTGAGAGGTCCTGCGAAAGGGCCATCATCAGCGATTTGCCCCCGTCAAGCACATAGATTTTCTCGCGTTGCTTCTCGGCAAAGCGGTATGAGCTCCACAGCGCATATCCGGTAACGAGCGCACAGCAGCAGGCAAAGACCGCCAGCATCAGGCGGATGCGCTTGAAACTGCTCTCAATGTTTGTCAATGACTTGAATTCCATTTTTTTTGATGTCTGGTTTGAATGAATAAATATTTCCGGTATGACGGGACATCCCGTTCCGACAGGTCACCGGACCCGTCATCTTGGGTTGCCCGACTCATGGGAAGGAGGCTCCGCAGGGTTTATTTGCCCCTCAGCCTGCCTCCGATATTCCCCAATACGGCACCGCCTGCTCCGGCTGCAAGGCCGCCTGTCTTGGTGGCTGTACGGTTCAGGTTACGGCTGAAGTTTCCGGCACCGCCTGCCTGCACTATCCAGCCTGCTACCGTAGGCACGGTGAAGTATCCGATAATCCCGATCAGCATAAAGATGATGTAGACACTGTTCGAGTTGTCTATCGAGTAGTCCGGATTGTTCTGCAGTTCCTGAATGTCATTCTGAAGCATCAGTACCTGAAGCTTGGCAAGCAGGGTGCTGAACAGGTCGCTGACCGGAAGCCACAGGTAAACGGAAATATATCTCGTGAACCACTGTCCGAGCGTGGACTGGAATCCGTCCCATACACTGAAGGCGAACGCTACCGGTCCCAGTATCGAGAGTACGACCAGGAAAAAAGTCCTCACGGTGTCTATCAGCAGCGATGCCGCTGCGAATATCAGCTCCAGCAGGCTGCGGAATGCGTCCCGGATTTTCTTTTCCAGATTATACATCCCGACTTCCACATACATGCCCAGCCGGGAGGCGGTATCTATGGTTGACCAGCCCAGTTCATCCAGCTGACGGTCAAACTCCTCGTCACTTACCAGATATGCTGTTTCGGGATTGCGGAGCATGGCCTCCTTTTCCAGTTCCTCCTTTTGGATCCGGTACTGTTCCATATCCATCGTCTGCCCTTCGAGCATCTTGTGTGTGCCCTGCACGATGGGACTGAGAATATTGTTCAGCGTGCCGAGCACCAGCGTGGGAAAGAGCAGGATGCAGATGCCTATGGCAAAGGGACGCAGCAGGGGATAGACATCTATCGGTTCGGCACGTGCCATCGACTGCCATACACGGACGGCAACGTAGAACAACGCACCCAGTCCGGCAAGTCCCTTGCCCACGTCCATCATGTCCTCGCAAAGGGGAAGCATCTCGTCATACAGGGTTGCCAGTATGGTGTGCAGGTTGGCAAAATCTATCGACAACGGCATCATGGCTACCAGTATTTGGAGGTTTCATTCCCATAGAGCCGCATCACACGTTCCAGGTCGTTCTTCTTTCTGGCCCTGAGGTAGCTTACGGCTATGTTCTTGTTCGTATAATAGCTCACAAGGTTGCGGTAACGGCGCATCTCGTAATAGCAGTTGTCCACCACGTCCATACGGTCCTTGTCGGTCATGGACAGGGTACTGACATTGATAACCTGTTTCAGGTCCTGCAACACGCCGTTGCTCTCTTCCAGCAGGCGGGTGTAACCGAAGGCGATGGCGTCCAGTTCGCGCGGTGAGAAGTTTTCATCGTTCATCATCTTGCCGAAGTTGGTTACATAGATGTCGGACACGTCGCCCACCATCAGGATGATGTCACGCACCTTGCGGGCATCCTGTATCAGGTTGTTGACCGATTTCAGCTGGTCGTAATATTTCTTGGCCTGCTCATAGATCTTTACTGTCTCGGCAAAGCTTTCTGCCGTATTGACTGCCGTCTTTGAGGTATGGGCGATATTGTCCGACATGTTTATGATGCTTTGGGCCAGATTGCCGGGATCTGTCACCACCCATTGGGCGCGTGCTCCGGTAACGCCCAGTACAAATGCCGTTCCGATCAGAAGCGTTCTTGCCTTCATGCCCGTTCCTCCTTCCTTACATAGTCTCCGCCCGGTGAGAATGTCAGCACGTCGGCTGCCTCATTGTAGGACACATCGACACGGTAGCCCGTATTGACAAACAGGTTTCCGTTTTCTTCCACCAGCAGGTAAGTCTGCGGCTTCAGCTTTCGGGTTCTCCCGCTACGGGAAAACACCGTCACCTTATAGCATTCTCCTTCCTTGTATACCAGCACGTCAGGTCTGCCTTCCACGCTGGTCCACGTTCCGCAGATCTTGTCGCGGTCGATACCGCTTTCCGAACAGCTCTGCAATATCATGGCGGCCATGCTTATCAGACATACCGCCAGCCTCATAAGGGGTCTGTTTCTCATAATCGTTTTCATTTCGGGTTTGATACCTGTTTCTGTTCCTCTCGCTTTTTCTCCGCCAGACGGCGGATGGCTCCTTCCAGACTGCCCTCCGGCCCTCCGGCAATCCGTTGTACTTCCAGTTTCTCCGACTCCTCGGTCGTGAACGTGAAGTATTCTTCCTCGCTCACTTCCGTGGCATATACTGCCGAGCAGGTTCCTCCAAGCCCTATCCATACCTCCCGGTAGAAGCGTCCGGGATGGTTCGCCTGGTTGATGGAAAGAATCTGCCCTTTCTCTTTCTCGGTCAGACCGAGCAGCCGCTGGATGTGCTCGAACTTGTTCATGTATTTCCGCTGGTCAAGCAGGATCTTGCAGTCTGAGTTGTTGATGATGGCCTCCTTCACAATCGGGGAGCTGATGATGTCGTCCACCTCCTGTGTCACCACCACAGCCTCGCCGAAATATTTTCTGACGGTCTTAAAAAGATACTTGATATATTCGCTCATATTGGCGGACATCAGGGCTTTCCAGCATTCCTCTATCAGTATCATCTTACGGATACCTTTGAGCCTGCGCATCTTGGCGATGAAAGTTTCCATAATGATCAGTGTCACCACCGGAAGAAGCACTTTGTTGCTGCTGATATTGTCCAGTTCGAATACGATGAACCGTTTGCCTGTCAGGTCCAGTTCCTTGTCGGAGTTCAGCAGGAAGTCATAGTCTCCGCCTCGGTAGAACGGTTCCAGGACATTCAAAAAACCGTCAATGTCAAAATCCTTCTCACGCACCTTTTTCTCTTCAATCATTCTTCTGTAGTCATCGGCGACAAACTCATAGAAACCGTTGAAGTCCGGTCTGATGTTCCGGTTCTCCGAAATCTTTCGGATATAGGCGTTCACTGCTCCGGAAAGAGCGACCTCCTCCGAACGTTTCGGCGACTCGTCCTCCCGTTTCCACAAGGTCAGTATCAGCGTGTTGATACTGTCACGCTTCTCCACATCGAATTTTCCGGATTCGGTGTAGAACGGGTTGAAGGATATCGGATTGTCCTCTTCATACGTGATGTAAATCCCGTCCTTCCCGTTGGTACGGTCATGGATCATCCTGCACAACCCTTGGTAGCTGTTTCCAGTGTCCACCAGCAGGATATGCGCTCCCTGTTCGTAGTATTGGCGGACAAGGTGGTTGGTGAAAAAGGATTTTCCGCTGCCCGAAGGCCCGAGGATGAACTTATTTCTGTTGGTGATGATTCCTCGCTTCATGGGCAGGTCTGAAATATCCACATGCACCGGTATCCCGTTCTGGCGGTCTGCCAGCCGGATTCCGAACGGACTGGGCGAGCTCCTGTAATTGGTCTCTCCGGCAAAGAGGCATACGGCCTGTTCCAGGAAGGTATAAAAGGATTCTTCGGATGGAAAGTCGCCTGCATTTCCGGGGATTCCCGCCCAATAGATGACCGGTGTGTCAATGGTGTTATACCTTGGCGTGCATTCCATCATGGCCAGCTGGCTGCCCGTGTCGTTCCTGATGCGGCGGAACTCTTCCGCATCCTCCGCCCAGGCGATGACGTTGCAGTGGCATCTGACGGGAAGCACTCCTTTGGTATGTGCCTCATCAAGATACATCTCCGTCCACTCCTGGTTAACGGCATTGCTCCGGCTGTATTTTGACAACGAGAGCATATTGCGCGAGTTTTTCTCCATCATCTGCAGGATTTCCTGTGCGTCGTCGATGAACACGTATTGCGAATAGATGTGGTTGCATGACAGCAGCAGTCCTACGGGTGCGGCAAAGGAGAGGCGGCAGTCGCTGCGGTCCGTGGACATCCTCTCGTAGCGCATGTCCGTGGAAAGTCTGCCGGGCAGGTCTTCCGTATCGGAAAGGGTATGCAGGCAGAGGCGTTTGTCGCCGATGCGCATCCTGCCGGGCTTGAGGCAGATGTCCTGCAATACGGCGGTCTCATCCTCCAGCGAGAGGGAAAAGTATTTTTCCACCAGTCCGGGACGTTCCTTCGTACCGGTGATTTCGTCTGTTTCCAGACGGCGAAGCCTTATATGTCCGGAATCATTCATAATACGCTCGAACTGTTCCACCGCCTCAAGAAAGCGGGCGGCAGCATCCTTGTCGGTTATCTCTTTGGGCAACAGGAATCCCCGGCAAAGGGTATTGAAGTCACTCTTCCGGCGGCTGCGTTCGCGGGTTGTCTTCGTCAGGAACAGGTAGCATTTGTGATTCAGGTAAGGTCTTTCATTGAAATGCAGCTCATAGCTGCGTGTCAGGAAGCTCTGTTCTCCGTCATCGGTCTTCGGACGGTAGGTTTCCTTGACGAACCAGTCCTGTTTGCAGACGACACTATGTTCCGGCAATACCTTCACGGCTTTGATCCAGGAGGAGTGCATGGCCTCATACTCGTCTGCCGTTACCGTGTACAGTTCGGGCAGTTCCACTTCGAAAGCCACGGTCAGGTCGGCATCCTTGCTCACGATACAGCCGTTTTCTACCGACAGCAGGGGGAATCTGCGTTCCAGCGTTTCCGCCTTTAATACATTTCTCATGATTGTTGTTTTTTTCTTCTTCTTGTGAATAATCTGAAAACTCTCTTGCGGTGAATCAGATAGCGTGGATGTCGTTTTTCAGCCAGCAGCTTCATCAGCCCGTGTTCACCGTAACGGGCATTCAAACGGAATATCACCCACACCAACAGGCTGCCGGACAGGATCCCGAAGGATAAGCATATCCATTGGTCCACCCCCGTCAGGTAAAGAAAGACTACCATAAGGAGCACCATCGCAAGCCCTCCGGCAAAGACGAACAGGTATTGCGACTTGAGCCCTTTGAACTCGACGGGGTTGCCGGCACCTTTGTTTACCGGATATTCCATAGGCTTTAGAGGAAGAAGGAACGTAAGATGGTGGCGGCTACGATCAGAAAGATACAGGCAAAGAACCAGCTTGCGGCGGTTTTCGAAGTGTCAGGATCTCCGCTGGAAAATTTGCCATAGGTCTTGATACCGCCTACCAGACCAAGCACCGCACCGATGGCATAGCATAGTTTGGTGGCGGGATCGAAATACGAGGTCATGAGGCTGGTTGCCTCGTTGATACCCGCAAGGCCCTGGCCCTGCGCAAAGGTGTTTGCGGCGATGACCGCACACATCACAGAAAAAAGGATTCTTCTTTTCATTGTCGAATCGTTTGGGTAAGACATAAATTTGAATTCGACAACAAAGATAAATGGGGATAATGCGCTATGATTCAGAGGTGTCATCAGATGTCATCAAATGTCATCAGATGTCCTTGCCGTACAACGGATGAAAAAGAAAAAACAGGTTTCCTCCACTTTGGAAGAATGCCTGTTGCATGTTTTCGTTAAATGGGTACATCATATAAAAAATCCCATATACTTTAACGCATACAGGATTTTCCGAACATGACAAATATTGCCTTTTCAGACCAGATTCCTCCAGTCAGTAACATGTTTGCTTTCTTTCCTCTCTCTTTTCAAAGGCAACGCATTCCCCTCCTTATCCACATACTTCCCCATCAGTTCCTCAATCAGCTTCTTGTTCTCCACCTGGGAGGAGAACAGTTCAAACATGTCCGTTTCCCGGATGGAATGCAGTGTCATGGCCGCCCTGTATGATTTGTTCTCGTCCGAGCCGGCGCCATTCAGGTTAAGCAGCACGTCGCCTACATTGAGCAGGTCAGCAGGAGTAACCATCGGAGCAATGGCTTCCGTTTCGGGAGAGCGGCTGTCCAGTTCCTCCTGTTCTTCTTTCAGCATTCTCATCTCCTCCAAAGGCAGTTTGCATTCCACTTCATCTTCCGGAATATCCTTATCCGCTCCGATAAAATCACTTCCGGTTTCCAGTTGCTGGCTCATGTAAGGAGCGACGGTCTTCCCGGCATTCTCGTCCAGATAGACAAATCGGGTAGCTCCCATCACATCCTGTGCATTTCCCGGTTCACCGTTGTCTTTTTCTGCTTGTGGCCGATTGCGGGGAGTATAAAGCAGATCACAGATTTTACCTATTCTCTCTTTTTGTTTCCATACCTTATATAACAGATAAGCGGTACAGCCGAACCGTATTGATAAATAAACTATTTCTTCCATTCTATTGGCTTTTGAGTTGCTTCTTGATTATATATTTCATTGATGATATGCTGATACCTTTCCAGATGGTCTGACAGTACACTCCCTAAAAACATGGGGACAGACATTTCCGGTGCAATGACCGGCAATACTTTGGCAACAGTCCTGTACAATGTATCGTTAATATAGGTCTGCCTTCTTGCTCCCGATAGTTTCACTTTCAGAAACCGGCTCCGGTATTCATCTGAATCAGCCGCTCCATCCGGTGTTTTTTTTATTTGCTGTCTGGAAGAACCGTTTTTCTTCTCCTGTTTCTCCGGACAAGGTCCAGCCTGACTTTTTATTTCCGGCTCCTCTTCCGGAGGAACCGTTCTTTCCAAAGCGGTCACATCTCCTGCCATCATGCGTTTCAATGCCTCCTCGTCCACTTGGTAATCCGTTCTTCTTTTGGTGGTCATAATTGTTTTTATTGAAGTTTCAGTATGGTTTCTATTTCCGCTGCCAGCAGGTCCAGACTGCTTCCTTTCATTGCGGAGGAAGATGGAGGGAACAAAGTGCTGCGGAACAGAGGCCCTTTCATTCCGGAGTCTTTTTTGTAACGTTCTGCACTGGGAATGACGGTTTCCAGTACCGGCAATTTCAGCGAACGGAAAATTTCAGTATAGCCGTTATACAGGTCTTTGGAAACACGTTTGTCCATCCGGTTCCAGAACATATGGATACCACGCAAGGGTACATCCTTATGCCGGTGCATGTATTCCCGGATGGCAAGGACAAAAGACATACTGCTCCGCATTGCCATTCTTTCCTGCGTGATGGGGGTGAATACATAATCCATATTGATTACGGACTGGAATACACCTGGCACATTTACGGTGCCCGGAAGGTCAAAAAGGACAAGGTCATAATCCAGCTCCGACTTTTCAAGAAAGCGTCCGGCCGTTTCCCGGGCTTCTTCCGGAGTGGAGTTCAGGATGCTGTAGGCTTTCCTGCCGCTTGCTCCGAACTGTTCCACCAGCTGGTTTTGCAGATGCACGTTCTTTTCAATGTTTCCCACTTCCCAGTTCCGCATGGTACTGATGCTGTGCTGTGGATAATCACAATCCACCACCAGTACGTTATACCCCTTCAGGTAATGGAAGTAACTGGCGAGCAATACCGTGAACGTGGATTTTCCCACACCGCCTTTCTGGTTGCTCAAAGCGACAAATAAAGGTTCTTTCTTCATAGGCTTGAATTTAGAGTGTATAATTTGTTTCATATCTGTCCGGATTTTTTCGTTTCATCACACGGCAATGCATCCGTTGGTATATGGCAATGACGCATTGTTTGCCGGTTTGCATGAATACATTGCATACCATATTGCACCAGTGTAAAACCGGTTGCCGATGGGCATTGCCATATAAGGTGCATTGCATTCATGCAATATGGGGTTCAATGTATCCCATACTGCATTGCACGGATGCAATGTATTCCGTCATGCAGAATTGTTGTGCAGCATATATGGCATTGCACATATAGGGATGATGCCGCATTCACATCATGCACCACCTGTGGCAGGCAAGCAATACCCCTTACAGGACAATGTTTCAATGTATGCCCTCATGCACTGTGCCAAAAGTAGCGGCTATTTTTGAAACTTCCACCAACATTTCCCCTACCTGACATCAGATGTCGTCAGATGTCATCAAATGTCATATCAAACGCTGTTTACCAATCGGTTATCACTGTCTAATTTTGCAAAATCGGAATCAGACGATGGAAAAGAACTGACTTCGTCGGACCACAGCGTTCCGTGAACGTCGCGCAGCAATCCGACGAAGGAGGATTCTCTGTTCAAGCGAACAGAGCAAGTTGTGTTTTCGGCAGCCCGAAACTTTTCGGGCATCCCAAAACCAACTTGCCCGGCAAAAGCCGGGGGATTTTTCTCCAAAGTCGAAAAATCTGGAAAAAAGTCAAATCATAAAATCCCTAAAGTGCATGAAAGAAAGCTCAAGGAAAAAAATGGGACGAAAGCCCAAAGCAGATCCGGCCATACATCGTTACGGCATCAAGTTGACAAATGAAGAAAACGTACGCTTTGAAGCGGCATTCTCTGAATCCGGCATGAAAGAAAAAGCGGGATTCATCAAGAAATCCATTTTTGGAGGTCGCATTAAAGTTGTGAAAATCGACAAGGCGACAATGGACTACTACATCAAACTGACCGAATTCCACAGGCAGTTTCAGGCCGTCGGAAACAACTACAATCAGGTTGTCCGGACTTTGAAGAACAATTTCGGGGAAAAACGTGCGATGGCATTACTCTACAGGTTGGAGAAACTGAGCATCGAACTGATGCTTGTCTGTAAAAAAGTCATAGTGCTAACCCAGGAATACGAGCGGAAATGGTTGCAAAAATAAGTCACGGAACAAGCCTTTACGGAGCACTTGCCTATAACTACGACAAGGTAACGGCAGGTACCGCCGAGATTCTTTCGGGCAACCGCATGATTTCCGACAGATTGGGATTGCCCAGTGAGGACATACGTCTGGCATTGCTCTCTTTTGAGAACTACCTGCTGGCAAACCGCAATACGGAGAAGCCCGTCCTGCATATCTCCCTTTCTCCGGCACCGGAAGACTGGCTGACTGATGGGCAATTGGTAGAGTTGGCGGAACGGTATATGCAGAAAATGGGCTATGGGAATCAGCCGTACATAGCCTACAAACATGCCGATACCCATAATGCCCACATTCATATCGTCAGTGTCTGTGTGGACGGACAGGGAAAAAAGATCAGTGACGCCTACGAGCACCGCCGTTCCATGACCGCCTGTCGGGAACTGGAAACGGATTTCGGCTTGCGCAACGGAGCGGACACGGAAAGGCGGAATCCGAAAGCGGAACTAAAAAAGGTGGATGCTTCCTTGGGGGATGTCCGCCATCAGGTAGGCAACACCCTTAAAGCCGTACTGGAAAGCTACCGTTTCCAAACTTTCGGGGAATACAGCGCACTGCTTTCCACACTCAACATCGAGGCGAAACAGGTCAGGGGGGAGTACAACGGCGTACCCTACACCGGCATTGTCTATTCTGCCACGGATGATACCGGCAAGGTGGTCAGTCCGCCGTTCAAGAGTTCCCGTTTCGGCAAACGCTTCGGGAATGAGCTGTTGGAAAAGCGGATGTTGATGAATCTGAAAGCTCTTAAAGAGGGGAAATGGACACCCTCCATACAGGCGGACATCGCCCGTGCCTTGCGGCAGGCGGATTCACGGAAACGGTTTGTGGAACTGCTGGGGCAAAAAAATATCGATGTGGTGTTCCGTGAGAATGAGCGGGGACGTATCTACGGTGTCACCTTCATTGACCACAACCGACGGGAGGTTTTCAACGGTTCACGCATGGGCAAGGAGTTTTCCGCCAATGTGTTCAACGACTATTTCCAATGGTTGGAAAACATACCCGAAAAGGAACGGGGCGGACATTCCGCTACAGAACTTCGGCAGCATCACCGCCACGAATCCGGCAGCACGCTCGAACTGGCGGCGGGCATTCTTTCGATGGAAACCAACCCGCGTGACTATGAGGAGGAAGCCTTTGCACGCCGCATGAAGAAAAAGAAGAAGACCGGACGCAAACGTGGCATTTAGACAAAACAAGTATCAACCCATTTATATACAATTCTTATGCAGCAGGAAGACGATTTGAGGGCGCTTGCCAAAATCATGGAATTTGGCAGGGCCGTGAGTATTTTTCTTTTGGTGGTACACGTCTATGTGTATTGTTATCCGAGTATCACCGCGTGGAACTTGAACCTTGCGGTGATGGACAGGATTCTGGTGAATTTCAATAATACGACCGGGATTTTCAACTGTATTCTCTGGAGCAAACTGTTGGCAGTGCTTCTGCTGGCCGTTTCCTGTCTGGGTACGCACGGGGTCAAAGGTGAAAAGATAACCTGGCCTAAAATTTATGCGGCGCTGGTGGCAGGATGCGCACTGTTCTTTCTGAACTGGTGGTTGCTTGAGCTGCCATTGCCGCACGCGGCAAATACCGCATTCTATATTTTTACTCTTACGGCAGGCTATCTCGCCCTGCTGATGTCGGGGCTATGGATGAGCCGCCTTTACAGGCACAACCTCATGGAAGATGTGTTCAATATGGAAAATGAGAGTTTCATGCAGGAAACCCGACTGATGGAGAATGAGTATTCGGTAAATCTCCCGACGAGATTCTATTATAAAAAACGCTGGAATAACGGATTTGTCAATATTGTCAATATTTTCCGTGCCTGCATGGTTATCGGAACACCGGGTAGCGGCAAGTCCTATGCGATAGTCAACAGTTACATACGCCAGCTTATAGCCAAGGGCTTTGCGATTTACATCTACGATTACAAGTTTGATGACCTGTCCACCATAGCCTATAATTCTTTGTTGAAGAATATGGACAAGTACGAGGTCAAGCCCCGGTTCTATGTCATAAATTTCGACGATCCGCGCAGGTCTCACCGATGCAATCCTATCAATCCGGAATTTATGACGGACATTTCCGATGCGTACGAGGCGAGCTATACGATAATGCTCAACCTCAATCGCACCTGGGTGTGACCTGAAAAGTCACGTAATTGATTGTTAAACAGCAATGTATATTGCAAGATTTAACCCGCTGTTCCGTC
>NZ_JBCOCI010000009.1:0-57616 GCF_040929485.1 Phocaeicola sp. RTP21198st1_B8_RTP21198_201120
CTGCAATACGGAAGAAGGAGGTTGTTTCGGCAATGCCGAAGCTCCGGATGATGACCATTGCAATCCCGCCCACGTTTGGAACTTCTCTTTTCTGGTTTGCCCATAATCAGCCGCATAGCGGATGACTACGGGCAAACCGGGAATGAGAACAGTCATTCCGATGAAGGGGAGGGTGGGGAAGAATACTGCGTGAACGCAAAAACACTCTCGGATATGTAGCAAAAAAAAGCGGCACTAGGCCGCTTCAATCATTTGCTTGCTTTTTTCTTTTTAGAGACAGCCTTCTGTTTAGGCTGATCCGGTTTTTCTTCTTCTTTTTCCGGAGCCGGATAAAACTTGGTGGCTACCATCACAATGCGGTTACGCTTCTCCCCACTTTTAGAATCCGTCCATTCTTCCGGCTTAAAGTAGCCTTCAACGGTTATCAGCTCACCTTTTTTCAATACATCGAAGGAATCCAGTGCTTCATTCTTTCTCCAGGCTTCAATCCCCATGAAAGCGGAAACATAAGAGGTTTCTTCACCTGTCTTGTCTGCACGGCTGACCGCGATAGAAAAGCGTGCTACGCTTGCTGTTTCAAAACTACGGATTTCTGCATCCTTACCGATAAAACCTGTTACTGCGAATGAATTTTCAATCTTTTTCATATCTCTGATTTTTTAGAAGTTAATTAATCAATTTTACAGTGCAATAACTGATTGTTGGCTTTGGGGGACACCATGAAAAAAGATATAAATACTCTTTTTATGCTGGCCGGAAAAAGGAAGATTTGTAACTTTTTTATTGGTGAAGATGGCAGCAAATAATTCGGGTTAAATACGCTTTTTATGCAAGGCAAAAAAAGGAAGATTTCAGACGAATAACAACGTGGTGTTTGTGAATCGTCCCCTTATCCCCGTAAAAGGGGTTAGCAACAATCTATATTTGCAACGGAAAATGATTTGACTTCCCTAAAAAATGATATGAAAAAGACAAAACTTGAAAATCAGCAACAGGTTTGGAAAGGATGCAAAAAACAACCGGTCAGACAGCAAGCATGGCACATTCCGAAAATATGGTCAGCCGCCTATCGACACACCGGAAGAAACCTCTGCAATTCCTTTTAAAAAAATGAAGCCGAAGAATGAAGCATACAATATTCCACGTATCGAAAAAAGTGACTGCACGATAAAATGAAAGGCTGCAACGGAAGAACAGACTTGCGGATTCTGCGGGGAGAACATAACCATACAGGCATACAGCCACTACAACTGTTTCCGGAAAAAGAAGATTATACAACCGGAAAAACAGAAAGGCATCCACTCGGAGAAAAGCAAGCAAACGATTGAAGCGGACTGCCGATTTAGCGGCGAAATATCCGACTACCTATATACAGCCCTAAAAGGCTGGGGCATATGGGTAAGCAACAGACTGCCGGGCAAATAAAAGGAGAGTGGCATAGCCGCCGGAAAGAGGTTGTCTCGATGTGGCCGAAGCTCCGAAAGCAGACCGGATATGCCTCTCTCCTTTGCCTTCCCCATTCCTGGATTTCACACAATCACGGAGCCTGCGAGTGACTATGAGAAATCCTGAAACGGGGACAGTCACTCCGCTGAAAGGGTGGGTGGGAAACATGTGACTTTCTCCAAAATAACAAATAGGGGTATAAAGATCTCAAAAGAAAAGAAAGCCGTTCCAGAAAAGACTGGAGCAACTATCACCATCTACTGTTCTTTAAGTTAATTGCAGCAAATCCAAATCATCAGTGACCAATCCATCCAATACATGTTGGATTTTATCAAATATAGCCTTATCTATGCCATACGTGGCGCATAACGATTGAAATTTGCTTACAGCATCGAACACCTGTAATATCTTCTTTTCGGGCTCCTCTACAAAATCCTCGGCAAAGTTGACGAAATCACTTGTAGTCAAGGCAGACCTTTTGCCCATCACGCCCATCGAATGAATGTGTGCTGAAGAATTTTCCCATGTATTTGCCGTGAACATTACATCATATGCAGGTGATAAACGCCATACCCCTGCCTTATCCATGATAAACGATATGTTCTTATTATGATCATCGGATATACCTGCGACATAATTAAATACCATTCTGATAAATATCTGATCTTTGTCTTCCTGGGGAAGTTTCAGAGTCTCTGCTATCCAACACAGCTTCATATAATCATCTGCACCCGGCATAATGGCCGCAAGGGTCTGACTAAAGAGCTTTTCTCCATTCTTACGATCAAATCTTTCCGTTACGAAATGATTTCTTCCATCAATTTCTTTCAGGAAGCATGGCATCATGTTGATTCCCGCCGCCTTTGCCATTTCGCTATATACCATTTCTATCTCTGTGGTAGGAGAGTCATCTGCTTCTTTAAATTTGATGATATACTGCTTAAAATTTTCAGGCAAATCCACCTGGCCGGAACGAAACTCTTCCGTTTCGAGATTATAGGCAATCACTGCCTTCGGGCGCATGCCACCGGCAGAAGTTCCAAGATATATCAACTTTTTCATCGTGAGGCTATCCTCCGGTGATATGACAGCAGCATCTCGATCATTATATATTTTAGAAGCCAAAGTTGCCAATGATGACATATTTACTGACTCATGGATGGCATCATCATTAAATTCCGGTTCAAATTCCAATGCTCCCATAGCCCTCTTGCCAATATAAGAGAGCTTCAATAGAGGCAATGATTCCGTAACCTTTATATTATTATCCGTGAGCCATTGGTCAAATAGGGAAGCCCCCCATTTGTCAGGAAGCGCATCTGCAAGAAATTCCGGAAGCCCTTGATATAATTTATCTTTATTCCCATAGAAAGACGCAAACAAAGGGGTTCTCTTAGGGTGTGTGGAAGGGCATATATCATAATCTTGTTTCCTATATTCATCCGTAAATTGGAATACAGAACAATGCTTTTCAAAGTCCCAATTCAATTTGCCAATGCAAGTCCCCCACAGATATACATTCACTATAATCGGCTCTTTCTTCATACCATCTTACGTTTACCGTTAATTCTTTGTATTCTTTTACCTGTTTTTTCATTGATTAGGAAAGGGGAGTCTGGAAGTTCCGGAACCAAACCGACAACGCCTTCAAGAGTTCCACTTATACGCAAAATCTTAAGCAATGTACTTAGGGCAATATCACTTACTTTACAAGATTCTATTCTCTTAATAGTAACGATAGATACTCCTGCCTTATCCGCAAATTCTTGCTGGGAAAAACAGCAGCTAAGTCTTATAGACTTAACTCTCTTGCAGATTTCCTTTACAATACATTCATCTGAAAATTCGTATATTGTATATGTATCATATAATCTTTTCATAGAAAAACATATTTAGGTATCATTTTTGATACAAAAATACCGATAAATCTGAAAATCACCAAATTAAGAAACACTTTTTTTATAATCTTCTGCCGCATTAGCAAACGATTGAAGCGACCTTGTGCCGCTTCAATCGTTTGATTGCTTTTTCTTTTTAGTCCGGGGGTTCTTATTTTTCCGGAGTCGGGTAGAACTTAGTAGCTACCATCACAATGCGGTTACGTTTCTCCCCACTTTTAGAATCCGTCCATTCTTCCGGCTTAAAGTAGCCTTCAACGGTAATCAGTACATCTTTTTGCAGTATCCAAAAAGCATAGCGGTCTTCCATCTTACTCTAGGCTTCAACTTTCATAACAGAGGAAACAAATGTTTTTTCTTCATTTATCTTGCCTATGCGACTGACCACAATAGAGAAGTGTGCAACCTTTACTATTTCGAATAAATGGATTTCTGCATCCCTACAAATCCTGCCTGTTACTGCGAATGAATTTTCAATCTTTTTCATATCTCTGATTTTTTAGAAGTTAATTAATCAATTTTACAGTGCAATAACTGATTGTTGGCTTTGGGGGACACCATGAAAAAAGATATAAATACTCTTTTTATGCTGGCCGGAAAAAGGAAGATTTGTAACTTTTTTATTGGTGAAGATGGCAACGAATAATTCGGGTTAAATACGCTTTTTGTGCAAGGCAAAAAAAGGAAGATTTCAGACGAATAACAACGTGGTGTTTGTGAATCGTCCCCTTATCCCCGTAAAAGGGGTTAGCAACAATCTATATTTGCAACGGAAAATGATTTGACTTCCCTAAAAAATGATATGAAAAAGACAAAACTTGAAAATCAGTAACAGGTTTGGAAAGGATGCAAAAAACAACCGGTTAGACAGCAAGCATGGCACATCCCGAAAAGATGGTCAGCCGCCTATCGACACACCGGAAGAAACATCTGCAATTCCTTTTAAAAAAATGAAGCCGAAGAATGAAGCATATCATATTCCACGTATCGAAAAAAGTGACTGCACGATAAAATGAAAAGCTGCAACGGAAGAACTGACTTGCGGATTCTGCGGGAGAACATAACCACACAGGCATACAGCCACTACACCTGTTTCCAATAAAAGAAGATTACACCACCGGAAAAGCAGAAAGGCTCCACTCGGAGAAAAGCAAGCAAACGATTGAAGCGGACTGCCGATTTGGCAGCGAAATATCCAACTACCTATCTACAGCCCTAAAAGGCTAGGACATATGGGTAAGCAACAGACTGCCGGGCAGTCACTCCGCTGAAAGGGTGGGTGGGAAAAAACTAAGTGGACGCAAAAAACAACCTTACCATTGGGGGATAAACTTCCCCCTATTTTCACTTCACATATTCTTTACCCCACTTCAATTGATTCAACAAACTTCAACAACAAAGCGACTGTTACCGTATGAAATGAAAGCTGATTGAACAACTTATGCGCTTTCAGCATCTCAATAGCGGCTTCAGCCGTAACAACTCTCTGTTCATAAAGCCGAATTGTCGCATATAACTGGTCATTTGCGACAGGCCCCATTATTAGGTCATAGTCACCGTTTTCTCTTCCTCTGCGGTTGTTGACAACAAACTCCAGCCATTCTTTTGTTGCACCCATAAACCGAAGAACCGGATATTCCCTATCAAGAATATCATCGGGAACTTCATAAACAGAGACGATTGCTTTTTCGCTCTGTTCCCTGTTCTTCTTCAACAAAGCCCATTTTTTTGCTTGTTCAAAGTTGGTTGTCGTATAAAATCCCTTCCCAAAGTCCGTAGCCTTCCGTCCTTTCTGTATATTAGGGCGTTTCACGGTAACTGTAGATCCATGAAATAGTCTCATTTTCTTTTATTGATATAAGTCGTTATAGTATCTAATATATATTCGGGGTCTTGGGTATGAAGCATTTCAAAAGTCTCATCCAAAAAATCAAAAACCCCATAGTCCGAAAACAACAACAAGGTTTCTTCCGCACTTTGTTTCTTTTCCTCCCTATAATTCTCAATGCAGAACATCTTGAAAAGCAGGATCTTCGTGTCACCGTTATACCGTCGTTTTTCTTCTGTTTTTTCCTTCTCCAATGTTTCATAAAGCGACAATGTACTTGAATACCATAACTTGGTACTCTTATCCAGCAAAGATTTATACAACTTGGAAGAATATATATAATACAGTGCATCGCCTAAAGGCAATGCCTTTTTCTTCATGACCAGTTCTACCAGCTCTCTCATCACGAATGGGAGCATGGTTGAGTCAAGTTCTCCTTGATTTTTATGAGTAATTTCCATATTCTTGTTGTTATTACTTTAGCATATTTTCGAAAACACCTTCTTCACAGTTCTTTATACACACCTGACACTCGGCCACCACTTCTCTTAATATTCGGGCACATTCTTCATTCGAATGCCCTTGCAGTAATTCATAGGCATATCGCATCAGTTCATTAGCTTCCATTGTTTCCATCCTTATCAATAATATTCAAGTTCATCATTATTTTCTGCAACGACTCCATATTTGGAGTTCCTAACCAACACACACCTATGCAAAAGGTCATATTGTTCTCTGTATCTGAAAAACGCATATTGTTTTACCTTTTACAAACATTGTTGTCCCATTAAAATCTAAAAGAGTTCTTTGAAATATTTGAAATTTAGTTAGTTACAGCGATTTTCCGAGCGAACGGACTTGAATTTGTAGCTTTGCATCAGATTAATCCGATGGCATATGTTCCAAGACAAATACGTTTTCGCTCAATTGGCTTCATTTCTGAATCGAAGTAAGTTTAACCGCATAGTCACCAAGTATGATGGTGATAAATATGTGAAGCACTTCACCTGCTGGAATCAACTACTTGCTTTGATGTTTGGTCAACTTTCTAATCGTGAAAGTCTGCGAGATTTGATAGTTGCTCTTGAAGCTCATCATTCCAAATGTTATCATTTAGGAATGGGTAAAAATGTATCAAAGTCATCGCTGGCAAGAGCAAATCAAGATAGAGACTATCACATCTTTGAAGAATATGCTTACTACCTGGTTAGCGAAGCACGACAAAAGTGTGCTAATCATATTTTCAAACTTGGCGGTAACGTTTATGCTTTCGATTCGACTACTATTGACCTGTGCCTTTCAGTCTTTTGGTGGGCAAAATTCCGCAAAAAGAAAGGTGGTATCAAAGTGCATACATTATATGATGTGGAAACACAGATTCCTGCATTCTTTCATATCACGGAAGCATCCGTACACGATTCTAAAGTTATGATTGAAATTCCTTATGAACCAAGCTCTTATTACATCTTTGACCGCGGTTATAACAACTTCAAAATACTGTATAAAATTCATCAAATTGAAGCCTACTTTGTTGTCAGAGCAAAAAAGAATCTCGGGTACAAATCCATCCAATGGAAACGTAGGCTGCCTAAGAATGTGCTTTCAGACGCAAGTGTATTTCTGACAGGATTCTATCCTAAACAATATTATCCAGAGCCACTTAGATTGGTTAAATATTGGGATGAAGAACAAGAACGAGAATTTACATTCATAACCAATGCGATGCATATATCTGCGCTTCAAGTTGCTGAACTTTATAAAAATCGCTGGCAGGTAGAGCTGTTTTTCAAATGGCTCAAGCAGCACCTTAAAATCAAAAGATTTTGGGGAACTACAGAGAATGCTGTTCGAATACAGATATATGCTGCTATATGCGCTTACTGTTTGGTGGCAATCATTCAACACGATATGCAACTGAACAGAAGTACATATGAAGTGTTACAAATACTGAGCATCTCATTGACTGATAAGACTCATCTGAGAGACCTCTTTGATAAAACTAAATTTCAAAATGACAAAGAACGATTCGGACCAAATGGGCCAAGTTTATTTAATTTTTAATTCGTCCCAATTTTAATGGGACACTAATGTTTTACAAAGGTAAAACAATTAAGTAAAATTCATCTATCATTGCTTTTCATATTTATTGTGTCTTTCTCTTTTGCATCGGAAGTATTAGCACTTACAGCAACCAGACAGTATGACATCGCCACGTTTGATCATACCGCTGGAAAACAACGATATACAATCTGAATCAAAACAGATTGTATATCACCAATTTCTTTTTTTGTGCCTTGTTAAACGTATAAGAAGTTCCTCCGGCAGATTTTCCATCCCAATAGGCAATCAGCCTACAGGCGTGTGAAATCATGTAATCATTACGGTGGGCATAGCATTGGGCATAATAATATTCGGATAGAACTACCACCTTGTCGGCTTGGCGCAAAATATCAGCATACCTCTGTTTGTCCTCTTTGTTGAAATACACATCTTGCCCGACATAAGGAACAACCGCCACCAAAACCATATCGGGATATTGTTTCCTTTGTTCAAGTACGGTATGAGCAGCCATCATGTCAAATCCAACCGCACAACCAATATAGAAAAAACGGATTCCATTCTCATAGCAGAAACGTACCTCTTCATTCAACGATACGGACAAAGCATATTTATTTGTTCGTATCGTTCTATGACCGGTAAAAGCAACGGACATCATTTTCATCCATTTATCACGTGCCTTTCTACATATATCCAACGAACCTGCCGAAGTTTCATACACCATTCCATTCACCTCATAACGATAAGTGAACCAAGTAGTATCTCCAAAGATATCCTTCTGCTTCTCTATATAACTCTCTTTTTCTTTCATCTTATAACATACGGACAACTGTTTTACCTAAAAAGAAACCTCCCAAAACCTCACCTCCTATTTTTTCCAACTGACATGCGAAACGAGCATACGAAAACCCTTTTGTTAAAATATCGTCAAATACCAAGATTTTCTTACCCCGAAAAAAGTCCTTGTCAAATTCTATCACTTGTACTTTTTGAAGCGACTTGCTGTCAAATTTCTCGTGAATAGCCAAACGATCTCCACTGACACGTATATGTTCATACGCATTGATAGCACCTGAAAACTTACACACAGCCGAAGCAAACCCCTTATAACGAAGTTCATTCTTATCAGCGGAAGAAGCCGGAACACAAGCAAAAACAATATTCTTAACATCATCACCAAAAACTTGATGTAACTTATTCGCTATCATCCAAGCTATATTCAAATAAGCTTTTCCATCCTTAAAACTCCATATCATCTTACGAATTTGCCATTCTCTTTCCGTTGCCTGCCGATATTGCATAGGAAGATACTCAAAGAAAGAAAACATCATCTTATGCCATTGTCTGTCTAAACTAGGATATTTACTCTGATGTGCCATAGTCTTTTATCTATTAAAATTAAACTTATGCTTCAGCTAGATTTAAAGACCTTTTTTTAAACCCCTTTCCGGGATGGCCTTTTCTTTCTGCCGACTTTTTTTTTGAGCTTTCATGCCCCATCTGAGTTTATGAGCCTTTTTTTTACGGCACGCATCAATAAGGAAGGAGGGATTAAGAAAAGTTTTGGACGACAAAAAATGTTGGGGACAGCGAAGCCGTCCGGCGTTATTTTTTTCGGGACAAAGGGCGAAGACCGGAACTCTTTCGTATCCATCCACCGAAATAAATTTGCCGTTCAAAAACAAAGGATCTCAGATGGAGCTATGAAAAAAGCACATTAGGGGAGGCAGAAAACAAGGAAAAGGGCAGTACGGAAAGTAAAACAAGCCATACGGTTTTGCAAGCAAAACCATACTCCTATCTCCCTGCCACAAGTGACAGGGGGGAACGGGTTAGCAACGGACTGCCGGGACAAACGGTAAAAGGAAGGGACTGCAATACGGAAGAAGGAGGTTGTTTCGGCAATGCCGAAGCTCCGGATGATGACCATTGCAATCCCGCCCACGTTTGGAACTTCTCTTTTCCGGTTTACCCATAATCAGCCGCATAGCGGATGATTACGGGTAAACCGGGAATGAGAACAGTCATTCCGATGAAGGGGAGGGTGGGAAAGAATACTGCGTGAACGCAAATTAATGGGATTACCAGTAACTCCAAGCGTTTTTTGCTACTTTTTTGGGGTGCTTGCCAAAAAGTAGCGGACAGCAAAATACCCTCCCTTCCCTAATCCAAAAGAAGGGAGAATGTGCTTCATTGAAGGTATATAGGTTCCGTTCCCTGATTATAACAATACATAGTGTTATTTCTGAAACCATCAAAGCATATATGAAAATCATCGAAATCCTGTTCCGTGGCCAAACGAACCTTATCACTCAACAAAACCATGCATTGTTTATTGACAGATGTAGCCAAAGAGGTAGTACGTCCCGGCTTTATCTCCAATGCCACCACATAAGAAGTCCTTCGTGGATAGATATACCCAATAATTTCCTCATTGAGTACAACCAAACGAATAACATCTTCATTCAAAACGGGAATATTATTAATTTTGCCCATCATTGTTATAATATAAATCAGTTTATAATCATTAAAATACAATATCATTACAAATGATACCTATAATTTTTATAGGTAAACTTTTCCACCGAGACCACCTCATAAAGATAGTCTTCATGGCAAGAAGCCATTATACAGTTCTCACATTCAAGAATAGGATTTATAACTACACGGAATTTAATAGTGCCGTCCACCAGAACAAACTCCACCCGATTAAAGAACCCTTGTAGAGAATGCCCTTCCTTATCCATCAGACGCACTACTTCACCTGTAAAAACAGCCAATTCCTTAGCCTGCCATTTCGCTTTACGCAAACAACTGTTCGCCGCTTTGACGTTCTCATTCACCTCTTTTGTTCTTATTGCTTTCATACCAAAATCCTTTTTACATATTTATCTTGTCAAAAATCAAAAGTCAGCTGCGTAGCCCTTGCGTTGCTCTGAATCGACCTCTTCAATTCAGAATTATCCTCCATTGCATTTTCAAGTTTCCTAATAAAAGAAGTGTCACCTGCTTCCGTTATCTTTAAAATAGGCAACCATACTCCGGCTATCAGCTGTAAATCTATATGATAACTTCTCCAATGCTGCATTGTCAATGTATTCATCCATGCGACTTCACCGGGTACGCTATTCATCATCAGATTGACAACGGTCATCTTTACACAAATCAAATCTATATCCGAGCCATAACAAAAAAGCCTTCCTCCATCATTCTCTTCCGCACATTTTTTTACAGCGGAAAGTAGCATCCTGCCGGAACCACAGCACGAATCACAGACCGACTGTTTAGGTTTCAGCCTATTTCCCCCCATACATGCCATCAAATCAGCAACGTGTATCGGGGTAAAGAACTGTCCGTTATTCCCATGACTGACACACTCCATGAACATATCTCCCAAGACATCGCAAAATCCTTCCGAATATTCAGACACCCTATAAAACATTTGAACAAAAAGTTCCATTTCATATGGCTTATATCTTTTTTCCACTCTACGATAATCCTCCGCCAACATCCCGACAGACAAATAGTAAAGACAAACATCCAAAAAATCCCGAAAGGCTTCTTCATATCCCCGACTGAAAGCAAGCTTTTCATAAAGTTTCATTATCTCCTTTGGTATCATACTTTTCTGACTTCATTATTCACAACATTCTATATTCCTTGTGCCATAGATTTTATCAAAAGCCGCTTTTATCTCCGAGCGATATTTACAGTCCTTCTCAAAACAAAGTTGTTTTGTCCAAAAATCGAAATCAAAACCATCGGTATTATCAATCGTTACAGAAACATAATCAGTCATACCACTCTGACATACAACCGTATGCCGATTTACACAAAAGTGGTCATTTAAAGCAGTTTCTTTTCGGGTAATGCGTTCTACCATCTTATCTATCCACTTCATACTTATAATATTTTATGTAATTGCCCCATTCCAAGAGGCAGTTACGGTTATACTCATTAAAAATCGTTCTCGTTCAAAAACAGCACATCGCCTTTCATCACCATCCAATTAATCTCACTCAGATGATAGCCACAATGCCCACTCAAAAAAATCTCAATCTCTTCAGTGGTCTGCAATCTCCTGTCTGGGCTTATCACCGCAACATTACCGGAATTACAATCCAATACAGCCAGTTTCTCATAAGCCCACTCACCAAACTGGCAGAACTCGATAAAATTGGTATAGGTTATCCGTATGCTATTGTTTGCATCAAATTCAAGGGGTGACTTTGTAATGAATGAACCTGCATGATTCACCACCACAGAGGGGCTAATCTCTGCCAATGAAGATAAGCTGTCATCCCATCTAATCTCATAAAGGAAAAATCCTTTTGGCAATGAATTGCGGTCTATACGATAACTGGAAAAAAGACCGTCTATCGTTTCATTAATAACTAACTGTTCATAATCTCCTTCTAAATAGTGTACTCGTGACATAACTCGTTGTTTTTTGGGATTGTTAAACTTCTAATTTTATGCTTCAGCTAGATTTAAAGACCTTTTTTTAAAACCCCTTTCCGGGATGGCCTTTTCTTTCTGCCGACTTTTTTTTTGAGCTTTCATGCCCCATCTGAGTTTATGAGCCTTTTTTTTACGGCACACAACAATAAGGAAGGAGGGATTAAGAAAAGTTTTGGACGACAAAAAATGTTGGGGACAGCGAAGCCGTCCGGCGTTATTTTTTTCGGGACAAAGGGCGAAGACCGGAACTCTTTCGTATCCATCCACCGAAATAAATTTGCCGTTCAAAAACAAAGGGTCTCAGATGGGGCTATGAAAAACGCACATTAAGGGAGGCAGAAAACTAGGAAAAGGGCAGTACGGAAAGTAAAACAAGCCATACGGTTTTGCCTGCAAAACCGTATTCCTATCTCCCTGCCACAAGTGGCAGGGGGGAACGGGTTAGCAACGGACTGCCGGGACAAACGGTAAAAGGACGGGGCTGCAATACGGAAGAAGGAGGTTGTTTCGGCAATGCCGAAGCTCCGGATGATGACCATTGCAATCCCGCCCACGTTTGGAACTTCTCTTTTCTGGTTTGCCCATAATCAGCCGCATAGCGGATGACTACGGGTAAACCGGAAATGAGAACAGTCATTCCGATGAAGGGGAGGGTGGGAAAGAATACTGCGTGAACGCAAAAACACAGTATGTCATCTTAAAACAATATCTTTAAAAAGTTTTTCAGAAGAAATGCTTACCAATATCCTAATAATTATTACTTTTGATAACATAATACAACGATATGGAAAAGAAAAAGATTACAATAGAGGTAGAACCAGCTACAGCCGTAGCTACCGTCGGTTTATTGCGTGGGATATTTCCCAGTATCATCGAACAACTGGAAAGGCAAGCCGCAACAAACGGCAGCCCCTTAAAATTCAATAAAGTAGAAAATATGCAAGAAGTATTGGATGAGATTTATGAAAAGTGCATTGCCGAAACGAACCTCCGGGAGTTTGCCCAGGCGCACTTAAATAGTGACGGATTACCTAACTGATACAGAAATACGGAATCTGCCAGCCATCCTTATTCCAAATAACAAATGGTACAGAATTACACACCTGTCATGTGGGATGACAAAGCATTTGCCTTTGTCCCCTACGAAGCATTCAGTGATTTGCCACATTATCCCAAAGAAAAATGTGAGCAAATTTGCAAAGAGCTGAACAGCCTTATAAGACTATGTACTTATAGGCCGAAAAAGGAAGATATTTATTTTCATCCGGTAAGTTATGTACGTCGTTCCGGAGGTTTCATAGTTACGGATAATCAGGCATCCTTTGAGAAATGCCCCTATCCTGCTTGCGCAGACCGTCATAGCTGCCAAAAAATATGTGATTTGATGAACCGTATCATTGAAGAGTCTTAATTATATAAAATACCATGGAACATCCAAACTCCAAATGCAGAATAGCACAAGCTGAATATTTAAGTCGGCTACCTGAAGAAGAACGGGAAAATAAGGCCAGAGATATTAGAATCGGAAACGCCAGCTATATTTACCACCAACAAGCGGTTCCAATCCAAGAAAACAGATTGATAATGTATTATAAAGAGTGGTTGGAAGGTCTTCCTCCCAACATTTCACGCCATATGAGAATGCTTGGATTTGAAGCATGTAAGACAATGATTCCGTTTACGAGATATGTGAACGAAAGAAACGATATTGGTATGCGTGACTGGATGCAAGAGCATCTTTCACCGAGTGACTTCAACTATTGGCAGGAACTTTCGAAAAAAGCAGGTTCGCCAACATTTTAATCCCATCCCGTTCAATACGCTGCCTGAAGAATAAAAGGTGCGTATTAAACGAGAATATTTTTTAGCGTTTAGTCATCTCTTCCCGCACCAGTTCCGTTTCTGTCGGGGAGAGTTTCGGCAATTTGACAGTTGCCGGACTTTCTAACTGGTAAGCCTTCACCTCATTGATAAGCAGCTGCCAGTCAAAAAGAAATTCTTCGGAACAACCATGTTTACGATAAATTTCTTTTGCTGCTTCCAAAATCTCAGGAGCGCAAAAATCGTCTCCCTGAAAGACAACTGCCGGACGATCATTATTGATACAGTCTCTCAATAATCGTAACTGATCTTTCATTGTGTTTACCTATTATGCGTTCTGTTGTTTTACCATTTTCAAAAATTCGTCAGACGGTTTAAATGCCGGTATGTTATGAGCCGGAATAATCATAGTAGTATTCTTAGAGATATTCCGAGCTGTCTTTTGCGCTCTCTTCTTCACTATGAAACTACCGAATCCACGAAGATAGACATTTTCCTCCTTACCCAACGAAGTCTTTACCTCGTTCATGAATCCTTCCAAAACAGCAAGCACCGCTTTGCCGTCGATGCCGGTTCTGGCAGATATTTCCTTTACGATTTCCGATTTAGTCATTTCTTTATAATTTGAAAATTAGCGTGCAAAGATAATTAATCCAATGGATTATTTAAAGTCTGGCATCCGCAGCAAGCCCTGCCTTCGCCCAATGAAGTGTTAAATTGTTGCGTATGGGTCAAGTTCCTTAATCCGCTTACACAAATAATCAAAGCGTTTCTTGGTAAGCGGTGTGAGTGTATCGAGGTTCTTGCCATCGAAATTCTCTCCGAAAATAAGGTCGTCCACTCCTATGCCGTGATTGTAATTCTCGCGCACGCAATCACGCAGAATCCAAAGGTTATGCAGGTTCACCCAGTCGGCTGTAATGTTTCTGATTTTACTGAACAGCAGCGCAGCAGTGTAAAGGTAGTGTCCGCAATGGTTGTAGTCATGCAACACCAGCTTGCCCTGGTAATAGATGTCGAAATCCTTGTTTTCTTCATCTTCCTTTGTATCGCAGTAGAAGAATGGAATGTCTTTCAGACCGTCCCAATTAATATAAGTAGTTGGCTTCATAATATCTTTTTTGAATACGCTACATAACCTGTTATTTGCACACTTTCCATTATTCACAGAACATTTGATGAAACACTTCCTTCAGTCTTTTTATCTCACTGAAATTCAAATCTCCAATCTTTCTTTTCAGCCGGCTTTTGTCCACCGTGCGAATCTGATCCGTGGCTATCTCCCCATCACGCCCGGCTACAGAACACAGAACCCGGTAAGGATAGTTCCTTATGGTGGAGGTTATCGGAGCAATGACTACTATTGTAAGGTACATATTCAAATCTGAAGGAGTTACAACAACACATGGCCGTGTCTTTGCCATTTCACCCCCACGGGTAGGGTCTAACTCTACCCAATACACTCCATACTGTTCTACCATGTCCAATCCTCAAACTTTTCATCCTCAAACACATCAGGGATAAGCAACTCATCATCCCCATTCTCATGGGCACGTTTGGCAGCTTCCGCCCATCCCTGCCGTGGTTGTGCCTTTATCACAATATTGTTCCCGTCCAAAGAAATGCTCACAGCCGATTTCAAGGACAAACGCAACTGTTTCAATATCTCGGAAGGAAGTATTATCCCCTTGCTGTTTCCAATCTGAATAATGTTTGTTACCATAATGTTATAACTTTAAAATTGATTATCACAACACAAATATAGACAAAGTTATAACAATACCAAAAGAAAAGCCAACTTTTTTCCATTTTCACCGATAACCCGGCCAACGGCTGCACTCGTCGGGAGGCTAGTGCCCCCCTTGCCGTGCGGCGCTCCCCGACCTATGATTCTTATCATGTCTTGTGTCCTTTTCTCCGCTTCTAACAAACAAATCTGCATAAAATATAGATTTGCGTTTCCATTTGAATTTTAGTTATTTGATACCCTAACTATGAATAGCAAACAGATAACTGATTTTTAAAACAGCAGAATGTTTCTGTTTTATTAAAATAAAAAGGGAACAAATTTTTAAGGTAATACTTACGGAAAAAACAGACTTTATAACGTTTCTTTTTCGTACATTTGCAACAATATAATAAAAGCGAAACATATAATGGAGAAGCAAGGAGAAATCATACTATACCAACCGGATGAAGCTGTAAGGTTGGAAGTACGTTTAGAAGATGAAACCGTTTGGCTCACACAAGCGCAGATAGCAGAACTTTTTCAACGTGACAGAACCGTTATTACCAAACATATAAATAATGTTTTTAAGGAAAAGGAATTGGAAGAGAAAAGCAATGTGCATTTTTTGCACATTGCTAATTCCGATAAGCCTGTCAAGTTCTTTAGTCTAGACGTAATAATTTCAGTTGGATACAGAGTTAAAAGCGTAAGAGGTACGCAATTCAGGCAATGGGCAAATAAAATTTTAAAAGAATATTTATTGAAAGGTTATTCTATAAACCAACGGCTCAATGACATGGAATATAGAATGAACAATAGATTCTTCCAAATAGAGAAAACCATTGCTGAACATGATGCAAAGATAGACTTCTTTGTACGCACCTCATTGCCTCCGGTGGAAGGTATATTCTTTGACGGTCAGATATTCGATGCGTATAAGTTTGCTACAGATTTAATAAAGTCTGCCAAATGCTCACTTGTGCTTATCGACAACTATGTAGATGAATCCGTGTTACTCATGTTGAGCAAACGAAACAGTGGAGTATCAGCTACTATTTATACACAAAATAAACGCACAGCTCCAACTTGATTTAAACAAACACAATGACCAATATCCTCCCATTGAAGCTAGAACCTACAAAAGTAGTCATGACCGCTTCTTAATCATTGATAATACGGAAGTATATCATATTGGGGCATCGCTAAAGGATTTGGGCAAGAAAATGTTTGCTTTCTCCAAACTGGAACTTCCTGCCCATACGATAATTGATGTATTATGAAATAAGCTAATCACCCATGCGAGAAGCGGAAGAGAATATAAAATTCAAGATGGAAATTGACGTATTGGTTCCCATTCCACGTACTGTCACCCGTGATTTCACCAGTTTGAAGCACCTGCGTCAATGGCAGAAACGGAATGACATCGATGGTTCTCTTTACTGTTTTGCACACCGGGAATACCTGCTCAACGAAAAGGGAGAATGGGAACAATTTACCGTTATCGGCAAACAGGTAGTGACTATCGGAGAACTGGAAAGGCTTCTTTTGGCAATGAAGCAAAAGGGGTTCAACCAATACAGCCGTGAGGAATATGAAGAATTAATGTCTTCATATTTGAAAAAGTGAAGAATTAAAACCTTCATTACACATTTAAATACGAAAACAGGATGAAAATAGGATATGCCCGTGTTTCCACCAAGGAACAACATCTGGATATGCAACTGGAAGCGTTGAAGGCTGCCGGATGCGAGAAAATCTTCTCTGAGAAAATGACCGGACGTCAACAAAACCGCCCGGAACTGGATGCCTGCCTGAGCTTTCTCCGGGAAGGCGACACACTTGTCGTATATAAGCTGGACCGGCTTGGCCGTTCGCTGAAGAATATCCTTACGCTATTGGAAGATTTCAAGAATAGGGGCATCCAATTCACCTCACTGCAAGACAACATCAGTACGGAAGGCGCAATCGGCCAACTGATGAACAACATTCTCGGTGCTTTCGCTCAGTTTGAAAGAGACCTTATCTATGAGAGAACCCAAGAAGGCAGAAGAATCGCCAAGGAAAAAGGTGTCAAATTCGGCAGAAAGACACTTATCAACAAAAACAACATCGCCAAGCAGAAAAGCTGCATCCAACTCTATGAATCCGGAACGCCGGTAAGGGAGATACAGAAAATATTAAACATAGGCAGTAGCGGAACAGTATATCGCCTATTAAGAAGGAATGGAATTGCGCTGAAATCCGAGAACAAAAATAACAAATAACGAATAAACCTCTGCCCATCCTTCAAAGATGATTCTCAAAGATCGTCTGCAATTCCACCTCTCAGCAAGATTATAGGAAAGTCCCCTTCACGGGGACTGATTTTTTTTAATTTTAATACAATAACTCCATGCACTCCTGTACCGCTTTTTCCAATGCTTCTTCCAAACAACAAAAAGCGTCCGCATTACTTTCGGAGTCATACAACACATAATCTCCAGCCCTCACAACCACATGCCAGACCGCCACGTTTTGTTCTGTTTGAAACGTATATTCACGAGTCTGTATCATCCATTGGATACATGCTGCCAGTGTCGGGCACTCGCACATATACATCGGGGTATTCCTTCCCTCAATATCGGTGCGTAGCCTATCCTGTTTGTCATACCAATACTCACAAGGCACGTAATAGTATAATTCCTTCATCATAAGAGCTGTGTCGCTATTAACCAATCTCTCTTTGTTGATTTGTGTAATCAAATTTTCCATATTAGCATTATTTAAGTTGAACATCTGATTTATTCTTCAGCTAGATTCAAGACCTTTTCATTTTTTGTATCGGGAAGGTCTTTGGTCAGCCGACCTTTTTTTTGATGTCATTCCCCATCTGAGTTCTGAGCCTTTTTTCGGCATATCAAGGTCTGGATTGCAAGCAATAAGCCAAGTTTCACTTATGGAAAATGTCGGGAAGACACTTCTTCATCGTTATTTTCCATACAGTAAAGGCGCATGGCCGTAACTTGCCATTTGCGGAATCCCGAAACCTTTGCCGAGCAAAAAGCCGGACTCGGATCGGAGGAAAGAAGCCGGGGGAGGCAGCCCACAGAAAGGGCAATCCGATACAATCAAGAAATTAACCTGCTATACCCTTGTGCGAGTGAAATAATCCATCATAGACACTACATACCTAAGTAGTGGTATCAATACACCGATCACATATATCATAGCGTAGCCCAAAAGGACAAAAGGTAATGTTTTACGATAAAGACATGCAACAGCGAGCAATATAAACGAAAAAGAAAAGCCATAAACCCCATATTGAAAACCGGGTATCAACTCATAAACAGGTACGGGTTCCGGATGAAGCATGGCTCCGGCCACAATAGAATAAAGGCTGGTCAATAATATAAGCAGCGTATATAAGCAACTCTTAAGAATCCTGGGATCATTCCTTTTACAATAGAGAATCGTTCGGATATCACTTCTAAGAAACTCAATGCCCAGTAAGAGAGCCACCATAACGCCTGTATCAAAAGTAGAAAATACATTCATTCCGATCACCTTTGGCGCGAAGATATGTATTTATTCTGAAAAGCCACGTCTTTGCGTATTTTACGATGTCGCATCCGATAGTCCGGGAAGCATTTTTTTGGTTCTTTTTTGGGGTGACTGCCAAAAAAGAACCCCGAAGCCGAAATCCCGGGCAGACGGGATTTCTCCCGTCCACCTTACCTATTTTGCAATCTTCCCTCGTCCGCATAGCTATAATAGTTATTGCCTGCCACAATCACATGGTCAACCAAACGGATGTCTAATGTTTCAGCGGCTTTTTTAACTGCTTCCGTCAAGCGGTCATCCGCACTGCTGGGCTTGCGTGCTCCTGATGGGTGGTTATGTACCATGATAAAAGATACGGCGTTATAATACAATGCCTGCTTCATGATAACCCGTATATCCACAGGGGCGGTATTTATCCCGCCGCATGAGATACGGACTTTACGGATGAGTTTGGACGAACTGTTCAGCAACAGCACCCACATCTCTTCAGTAGCTATATCGCACAAAACAGGATGCATCATTTTATAAACATTATTGCTGGATAAAAGCGCAGGACCTTCAACTTGCCCTTCTTTCAGCCGTTTATATAGCTCAATCGCCGCATAAGCGACTTTTTTACGGCTGGGTGTTAGTGTTTCCAGTACATCAGACAAGCACAACCCTTCTATTTCCATCTGTTCATACTTATATTCTTCACGTTTCAGTTTCTCACTGTTCGTCAAGGTATAAATCAACTCGCTGTTTTCCATCACCCGATAAACGTCATTCACTTCAAATACGGTTCTCTTCGTTTTCATACTGCCAAAAATTAAAAGATTAATACTCGCAAACATCGCTTGTCGCCCCAACCATAAATTTTTCCTCAACTGATTGGGAACAGTGCATTGAAGAGAAAGCGGGAAAGACGGATCAGAACGGGATTGAACTGGTAAATACTACCTCCCGGAATGGGAGGATGGAGATTTGGCTTTTCAATATCGGGCGTTCCGGCCACGCCTACCTTCGCAATGTTCCTATCAGTTCAGGAAAAAATCATCATACCTCTCTTCCGGCATAGCCGGAGCGTAGAGCGTTAGGGATAGCAGGGAAAAGCCTGGAGGGTAACGAGGACTTGCAACGAATAGCCCGGTCAGAAGGGAACGCCCTGAAAAACTAATTCGGATACAGAAGATGAACAGAACCGCCTTCCAATCATATAAAAAAGCGTGAAAATCAACACATACTTCCGAAAAATCTTTTTCCGAAAGTACGTATAGGGCATGTGAAGGGAAAATTTATTTTCCCAGTCATTTCTATGTTATCGCTTTGGGGATATTTAAAGGGGTTAGGAGTTTAGGTCTTTATTATGTATTTTGGTGGATGGTTTTACACAGCCGATACCTTTTATTTAAAAATTTCTCTCTTTTATTTCACTGATATACCGACATATAAAAAAAACAGGGATTACCTATTCCCTTCATTAACGGGTGGACGGTTTTACACAGCTGACAAGTGAAACCGGACGCTTTTACACAACTAAAGCAAAAGGAGTGGACGGTTCTACACAACTAGAAGCAACAAACGGGACACTTCTACACAACTAAAACAGGCAAAGCGGATGACTCCACACATCTAATCACCCCAATAGGGACACTTCTACACAACTAATTCTATAAAAAACCGTGAAACGTGGACGGTTCTACACAGCTGGATCGTCCATGTTCACCGCCCCGTCCGTCTCCGGAGATATGAACTCTTCAGGAGCAGGAGCAACTTCCGTTCCATTGGCACTCTCCAACTCTTCCTGTGCCCATCCTTCCGGAAACCTGCCGAATACAGCCACGAAATCACTGATATATATCTGTTTCTTCTTTTCTACGCTTTCCGGGGAGTTTGCCCATAAAAGGAACTCTTTATACAGTCCGGCATCTTCCTCCACCTCTTTGATCTTCTTCCTCCTGACAGCCATATCCGTGTCCGGGTAGGCAATCTCGACATACAGCCCAAGCAGGTTCTTATAGAATTTCTTCACCACGACAGCATATTGTCCTTCATCAAAATAGTGCAGCGTATGCCTAGGAAACGAGAACAACACGGTATATGCCCATCTCTCATGATCGCCTTTCACAAAAGAGAAATTGAAATTGGTATATTTCAGGTAAGTATTCATCTTTTTCAGTATCGAGGCGACCTTCTTTTTCCGGTCTTTGGGTTCGGCAATCTCTATGCCGAGCTTTTTAGCCAGCTGATCGACTGTCAGCACATAAAAAGGAGCCTCATTCTTGGTGGTCTTATACTTGATCAGGTAAACCATCTTGGAAAGTTCCAGATAGAAATAGCGGTAACGGCTGGGCAGGCTACGGTAATCCTGAAGTTCCAAGAGGTTATAGAGCGAGAACATGAAATTCTTTATCTCCGGGCTTACCACTGCCGAGTACAGCCTTTTCGTTGACTTCTTCGTCTTGAAATCGGTCATTATGTCGAAACGTTTCAAGATCTGCACGAAATTATAGGATGTACGGCCATCCTCGCCAATGGTCGGATAGCAGAGGTTCTCCAATCCCAGTTTATAGAGAGCCGCCTCAAAAACCGTCTCGATAGGATGGCTGATTCTCTGTCCTGCCGTGTCGGTACATACATATTCCGGCTGCATATTCTTTCCGAACATGGCCGCGAGCTGCCGGCTATCCAGCTTGCGCTGCAAGTTGGTACGGTCATACCCCATCTTACGGCAGAAGTCTTCTACGGAGAACCAGGAAGTCCCGAACAAGTCTTTGAGGTGATAGCTGCCCAGGTATATGATCAGATCGAGCATGACATTTCCACCTGCCTCATACAACCGTTCAATCAGCACGGAATTATAGCTTTCCCCAAGCACCCTAGGGACACGAATCAGTTCTTTTGCCATGATAATACTTACAAAATCAATCCTTTCTCTGTTTTCATTGCCACAAAGATAGGCATACCGGCCAACATACGCGTCATAATTATCAATCAGTTTTAACGGTATGACCGGTATGGGAAAAGGAGAAGTACTTTCCTGAAGAATGCTTTATCCGCCCTTCATCAGAAAGAAAGCATCTTACACCTGTACCCCATAGACATCCTATATTACTTTTTCAGTTCTTCCGATAAAAAGGAACGGTCTATCAATACTTGCACCAATGGTTTCTCTTTGACAAACTCATCAAGCTCACGCTTTATCAATTTATTGCCCAACCCTATGCGTCGTCCAAATTCCTCGAAATCCTTCCGCCCTACCTGATGAGCAATTTGACTCCACATTGTCATCTGTAATCGACTCAACCCTCGGTCTAAGGTGTAGATCGTTAGGTTATCAGTACAGCGAAATCATCCGTTCTCTCATGAGTATCTACTTCTGTGGTGGCTCATGTATTGAGGATGTCACTACTCATTTGATGAACCATCTCTCGCTTCATCCGACACTTCATACTTGTAGTTCTGATACTATCCTCAGAGCGATAAAGGAACTGACGCAAGAAAACATCTCATACACATCAGATACGGGTAAGAACTACGATTTCAACACGGCTGACACTCTCAATACTTTACTGCTCAATTGTATGTTTGCATCTGACCAACTGAAAGAGGGTGAGAAGTATGATGCAAAGCCTACATACAAGAAGTTCTCTGGTTATCGCCCTGGCGTGGCGGTTATTGGTGACTTGATTGTTGGCATTGAGAATAGCGATGGTAACACAAAAGTTCCATTTCATGGCACGTTTTCTCGCCATGGCAGAGCTTAAGTAAACTTAGCTCTGCTCATCTGGCTTAACGAAAACCTTCGTTTTCATCAGAAGGACACGCTGAAGAGGTTCTTTGCGAGATTTGAACAGAATGGGCTCACTATCAATCGCTTCAGAGCTGATTGTGGATCATGTTCCGAGGAAATCGTGGAGGAAATAGAAAAACACTGCAAGTCCTTCTATATCCGTGCTAACCGCTGCAGTTCGATCTACAATGACACCTTTGCTCTCAAAGGCTGGAAAACTGAGGAAATCAATGGCATTGAGTTTGAATTGAACTCTATCCTTGTTGAGAAGTGGAAAGGTAAGGCATATCGACTTGTGATTCAAAGACAGAAACGGATGGATGGTGTGCAGGATTTTTGGGAAGGAGAATACACATACCGTTGTATCCTGACTAACGACTATGATTCTTCCGTAAGAGAAATTGTCGAGTTCTATAACCTTCGTGGAGGAAAGGAACGTATCTTCGATGATATGAACAATGGTTTCGGGTGGGACAGATTGCCCAAATCCTTCATGGCAGAGAACACAGTGTTCCTTCTTCTTACAGCACTTATCCGTAACTTTTACAAGGCCATTATTCAAAGACTTGACGTAAAGAAGTTCGGGCTCAATGCAACAAGTCGCATAAAAGCGTTTGTCTTCAGGTTTATCTCTGTACCAGCCAAGTGGATCAGGACATCAAGGCGGTATGTGCTGAACATCTATACCTGTAATAATGCTTACGCAGATGTTTTCCAGACTGATTTTGGATAATGCCTACAACTTATGGGTATGATACTGCGTATTGTCTCAAGTCGCATTGTGGGGTAAGGGGATGTTGTAGGCAGAAGTGGGTGTTTCTGCCTCAATTTATCTGATAATTCAGTAATGAGAGGACGTGTACACGCAAGAAGGACGTTGAAGGGCTTAGTTGCGGATTTGAGGCAGGTAAGAAAATACAAAGAATTAACAGCAACCGAGAAACTGAAATACCGTATCGCAGTGAAAATGACGGCAGCCGACTACTTCCGCCTGCTGACACGATCGCATGAGGCGGGCGTATCACCAAGCGAGTACATGAGGGAATGTTTCCGTAACGGTCATGTGAAAGAACGGCTGTCGGAGGAACATGCCGGATACATCCGCCAACTCTGCGGCATGGCTAACAATCTCAACCAGCTTGCGCGTAAGGCAAACGCCGGAGGCTTCCACGATGAACGGTGGGACTGCAAGGTGGCAGTGGCAAGGATTCATGAACTTATAACCAAGATAGGGATATGATGGCGAAAATCGTAAAAGGAAGCGACTTCAAGGGTGCGGTGGATTACATCATCGACAAGAAGAAGGATACGCAGATAGTAGCAAGCGAAGGCTTGTTTATGGAAAATCTGGAAACTATCGCCATGAGTTTCAATGCCCAGTCACGGATGAACGATAAGGTGACAAAACCTGTCGGACATATCGCGTTGAGTTTTTCCAAAGAGGATGAGTTACGGCTGACGAACCGTATCATGGCAGGCATCGCGCTTGAATATATGGAACGGATGGGAATCAAGAATACGCAGTTCTTCATCGCCCAGCATTTCGACAAGGAGCATCCGCACGTGCATATTGCTTTCAACCGCATAGACAACAACGGCAATACCATATCGGACAGGCACGAGCGTCTGCGCAGTACCCGCATCTGCAAGGAATTGACCTTGAAATACGGCTTGCATATGGCTGGCGGAAAGGACAATGTCAAACGCAACCGCCTGAAAGAGCCAGACAGGACGAAATATGCGCTTTACGACATCATCAAAATGGAAGTCGGCAGATGCGGCAACTGGAACGTGCTTATCGCCAACCTGAAACGGCAGGGAGTGGAAGTACATTTCAAGCATAAGGGGCAGACCAGCGAGGTGCAGGGTGTTGTATTCTCCATGAATGGCTACCATTTCAACGGCTCCAAAGTGGACAGGCGTTTCAGTTATTCCAAGATTGACGCGGCTTTGCAGCACAACAGATGCAGGGAACGTATGGGAATAACAGCCGGAATATATGAAACGGCTACACCAAGCGCACCGTCCGGCACGGCACAAAGCGAGTTGTTCAACGGCTCTTGGGGATTGCTAAAAAGCAGTGGCTCATCTTATAACACTGCTGATGCGGAAGCCAATCAGGAAATGGTGGATATACTTCGCAGAAGGAAGAAAGTTAAGCGCAAGAGAGGTGTTGGGTTCTAATATTCTGTACTAATCCAATTCTCACGACACTTGCGCTCTATATTCATTCGGAGTGTAACCTACCTCTTTCTTGAACAGTCGGGTAAAATGTTGCGGGTACTGAAAACCGAGATTATAGGCGATTTCATTAACGGTGTCGTCTGTAGATGCAAGTTCCGTCTTGGCTATTTCAATAGACTTGTCATGAATGAAATGCAGGGCGGTTGAACCTGTTTCTTTTTTCAATAAATCACTGAAATAGTTGGGCGAGAGGCAGAGCTTGTCTGCACAATACTGTACAGTGGGCAAGCCTATCCGTTTAGCAGCCCCATCATGGAAGTATTCGTCAAGCAACCGCTCAAATCTTGCGAGGATGTCTCGGTTTTGGTTGTCGCGTGTGATGAACTGACGGTCATAGAAACGTGTGCAGTAATCAAGGAACGTCTTGATGCTGTCTGTGATGAGGTTCTTGCTGTGACGGTGTATCGGATGGTTCAATTCATATTGAATCTTGTGGAAGCAATCCATGATGATTTGCCGTTCTTCCACACTAAGGTGCAATGCCTCGTTTGTCTCGTAGGAAAAGAACGAATATTCACGCATTATCCGCCCGAGAGGTGTATTCCGCAGCAGGTCGGGATGGAACATAAGCAGGTAGCCATCTGGTTGGAACTGCATGCCGTCATCTTCCGCACCGAACACCTGTCCGGGCGCGATAAATATCAGTGTGCATAATTATTCCTAAGTCTGTGAAACCGGAACGCATGAAGCAGAATCTCGACATATTAGACTTCACCCTGTCGGCCGACGACATGGCACGGATAAAGACGCTGGATACCGACAAGCCTTTCTTACTCGGCTCGCACGAAGATCCAGAAATCGTAAAATGGTTCATGCAGTACAAAAACGCCTGAACATCAACAACCATATTTCGATAGCCGCTATCGACTATATTAAGAAGTTATTCGTATATGCCTTTATTGTAATCCGTCATGTACTGAGTAAATGTTTTGCCTGTTTGCTGTTTGAAGAAGCGCATGAGATGGCTCGGATCAGAGAAATTGAAATCATCCGCCATTTCACTGACAGTGCGGTTGGAGAATAGCAATTCGTTCTTCAGTTCCTCAAGCAGACGTTGTTTTATCAAATGGGTAGCTGATACTCCGAATTGGGCTTTTACTGAGTTATTGAGTGTGATGCGACTGACATGAAGCATGTCTGCATATTCCTGCACCCGCTGGTGGGTGCGGATATTCTGTTCCAACAAGTCCTTGAACCGAAAAGCGAAATTGTTTTTAGCAATTTCAGCGGGCAAGCAATAGGCGGCAGCGTATGTACGATTGATAATCAGCAAAAGATAATATAGTAAGGAAACAATGATATTGTACGTATCGGACACTGGATTCATCAGCTCATACTTAATCTTTCCGAGCAGCCGCATATATTCCTTCATTTCGTCATGTGTGGCATTGATGTAAGGCGGCGTATCTGTCTGGTAACAATACAAAAGGCGAAAAACGAAGAACTTGTCGGCGATAAAAGTACGCATGAAATCTTCGCGGAATATAAGGAACGTGTAATCCAACGCCGTCTCATCTACATGCCACTCTTGTTGCTGATGGGGTGAAAGCAGGAGAACCATGCCGTCGCGCAGTTCAATCTTGCGGAAGTTCAGTAGCAAATATCCGTTTGCCTTACGGAAAAAGTAGAAGCTGAAGAAGTCTGTCTTAAACCGCTTGTTTTCTGTCAGCACAAGTCCGATGTCCTTGTTTATGGCAGTATTGATGTAAAAATCCACGCCGCAGCGTGTCTTGTTGAACGGTACGCTGACCAGTCGATCAGGGTTGATTATCTCGTCCATATCCTTGTCGTTTTTGCAAAGATAATAATTTCATTTATCAAAATGGCATAATTACCGTTTTTTCAGGCATAGATGTTTCGCCGGATTCTTCCGAACTTTGCACCCGTAATCAATAACAAGACATATAGTCATGAAAAAGACATCTACAGTACAATTGGTGCGCAATGCCACCTTGAAAATCAGGTATGCGGGACACACCATGCTAATTGACCCCGTTTTAGCCGACAAAGGCACTTTGATATCGGCCCTCGGTGTGAATAAAACACCGAGGGTACACCTCACCATTCCTATTCAGGATATTATCGGAGGCGTGGACATGGTGCTCCTGACCCACAATCACATCGACCATTACGAGCCGAGTGTCCCCACACATTTGCCCAAAGAAATTCCTTTCTACGTTCAGCCCCAGGACGCGGACGCCATCAGAAACGACGGATTTACAAATGTGATACCCATCGAAGAAATAAAAACAATAGACGGCATATCCATTTACCGCACGACCGGACATCATGGTTTCGGGCAGATCGGGCAGATGATGGGACCTGTATCAGGTTATGTGCTAAAAGCCGAGGGCTTCCCGACCGTTTATATAATGGGTGACTGCCGATGGGAAGCATGTATCCGAGACACCGTGGAACGGTTCAATCCTGACTATATCGTGGTAAACTCCGGAGGTGCAATCTTTCCCGAATTTTCCAAAACGGACGGTCCTATCATCCCCGACGAGAACGAAGTGATGCAGATACTTGACGAATTGCCTTCGCATATCAAGCTGATAGCCGTACACATGGATGCCATCGACCATTGCCAGACCACCCGTGCAATTCTGCGCAATGAGGCAACGCATCACGAAGCCGACATGAGCCGGCTGATTATCCCGGAGGACGGAGAAACAGTTGTGTTATGAGTGTCTGCATTAAATCCCTGATAAAAAACATGAACATAGTGGTAGGGTGCACTATAGGATGCCCTTACTGCTATGCCCGTAACAACTGCCGCCGTTTCCACATTACCGACGACTTTTCCGTGCCTGAATACATGGAACGAAAACTGCGCATCATCGATACGTCCCGTCCTCATGTGTGGCTCATGACAGGAATGAGCGATTTCTCCGATTGGAAGCCTGAATGGAACGCAGAAATTTTCGAGCGGATCAGCAGCAATCCCCAGCACGCCTATATCTTTCTGACGAAGCGCCCTGACAAAATCAGTTTCTCCTCTGACGACGAGAACGTATGGATGGGCGTGACCGTTACGCGCAGTTCCGAGAAAAGGAGGATTGATGATTTGAAAAAGAATATCAAAGCACGACACTACCATGTCACGTTTGAACCTCTCTTCGATGATATCGGCGAGATTGATTTCGAGGGAATTGACTGGATTGTCATAGGCACAGAGACCGGAAACCGAAAAGGAAAGTCATATTCGCGCCCCGAATGGGTGCTTAGCATTGCAGAACAGGCAAAGGCTCATGGCATACCGGTGTTCATGAAAGAGGATTTGCTGCCGATTATGGGCGACGAAAGAATGATTCAGGAATTGCCGGAACAATTTACCAGACGAATACAATGAATATGGATACAATAAAGGAAATAGATGTAAAGAGTGTAATGACCAAATCCTCTCTGCCGGTGGGAGGATATTCGGTCAACCCTTATGTAGGGTGTCCCCACGCCTGCAGGTATTGCTACGCATCGTTCATGAAACGGTTCACCGGGCACACCGAGCCGTGGGGTACGTTTTTAGATGTAAAAAACTGGAAGCCGATAACGAATCCTCATAAATACGACGGTGAACGTGTTGTAATAGGGTCTGTGACGGACGGTTACAATCCGTATGAAGAAGAATTCCACCGTACCCGAAGGCTGCTCGAAGAGCTGCGAGGAAGCGATGCCGAGATTATGATATGCACAAAGTCCGATCTTGTCCTTCGCGATCTCGACCTGTTGAAGAGTTTTCCCAAAGTGACTGTGTCATGGTCTGTCAATACGCTCGACGAGCAGTTCTGCGCAGATATGGACAACGCCGTAAGCATTGAACGCCGTCTGAAAGCGATGCGTCAGACATACGAGGCAGGTATCCGCACCGTATGCTTCGTCTCGCCCATATTCCCCAGAATAACAGACGTAAAGGCAATAATAGAGGAGGTAAAAGATTATGCTGATTTAATCTGGCTTGAAAACCTGAATTTACGCGGGCAGTTCAAAGGCGGGATAATGACGTATATCCGTGAGAAGTATCCTGACCTCATACCGCTTTACGAGGAAATTTACAATAAAAAAAGGCTTGAATACTGGCAGGCATTGGAGCAGGACATTTCAAATTACGCCAAGGAGCAGGGCTTCCCGTATCGTATAAACGATCTGCCATACGGACGCTCGGAAAAAGGCAAACCTGTCATCGTAAACTACTTCTACCACGAAAAAATACGATTGACAAAATGAGGCTATGCCGGACTGATGCAGAAAAGTTGTAGCGCGGATAAAAGCACCATGTATGTGGATAATATCCGGCAATCTTCCGAGCGTATGCGGGAGATGCTCAACACGCTGCTGGATTTCTTCCGTCTGGACAACGGCAAGGAGCAACCCAACCTTTCCCCTTGCAGGATTTCCGCAATCACGCATATTCTTGAAACGGAGTTCATGCCCATTGCCATGAACAAGGGGCTGACTTTGATAGTGGAGAGCCACACCGATGCGGTGGTTTTGACCGACAAGGAACGTATCCTGCAAATCGGCAACAACTTGTTGTCAAACGCCATCAAGTTCACGGATAACGGTAGTGTATCATTGGCAGCGGATTATGATAACGGTTTGCTGAAACTTATCGTTGAAGATACCGGTACGGGCATGACCGAAGATGAGCAACAACGAGTATTCGGTGCATTTGAACGTCTTTCAAATGCCGCCGCAAAAGACGGCTTCGGATTAGGCTTCCTGCAACCAGCCGTTATCCAACAGCCGGGTTAAATGCGTCCTCCCTATCTCGGCCGTCCCTTGCAGGACGACACAGCGGTCTTTCTCCTGGAGCTTTCTTAATTCCTCCAGTGAAGCCGCCATTTTCTCCGCCATTGTTGCCATAACCGTTTTTATTTAGATTCTGATTATTTTCGTGCAAATACTCGTTTTTAGACACGTGTAAATACTCGTTTTTAATTATGTGCATTTACTCGTATTTGTTGCAAAAATACAATATTTGTTCCGATAATCAGCTACTAATGAAGTCTTTTTTTACTTGTTGTATCGTCGAAACGGCCTTTCCCGTGAGCTTCGCCACGTTCCGGATCGAGTAGCCTTTCTTTAACAAGGCGATCGCCTCCCGGTATTCCTCTTTCCTCTGTTCGGCCGTTTTCCGGCTTCCCGGCTTCCGTCCCAGCCTGCCCCCTTTCTGGATGTACAACTCCCGTCCGCTATTAAGGCGGTCGATGATCCCCTGGCGTTCGATCGCGGCCAGTTCCCCCAACAGGGTAGTGATCAGAGAGGACAAGGGGTTTACCGTCTTGTCCGGCCGTAACGTTTCCAGGTTCAGGTTTTGAATATACACGCATATTTTATGCGTGTGCAGCGTATCGAGTGACTTTAGGATCTCCAGGGTTGAACGCCCCAGGCGTGAGATCTCGGTCAGCAACAACATATCCACCCGGTTCTGCGGATCTGTGCAGTATTCCAGGCAACGGCTTAAAACCGGGCGTTCGATATTGGCCTTTCGTCCGCTTATCTTTTCCTCAAAGACCGCCGTCACCTCGTACCCCCGTCCGGCTGCGAACCTCTCCAGATCGACAACCTGCCGTTCGGTCGATTGCCTGGCCGACTGCGAGCTTACACGTGAATAAATAACCACATTCATCCCTTTTGCTTTTGTTCTTCCTTATCTATTGTTTTAATCACCTTATCCACCTCTTTCAAGGAGGCATTATTTCCGGATCTATCCAAAAAAGAAATTCGCTAATTAACCTATAATTACTATCTTTGCATTGTAATGCTTGGTAAAGCCTCTGTTATCAAAACACGTAACCAAGTCAAGGATATACCCGTTCATCAAGAACGGGTTTTTCTTTTGCGACAGCCCATTCATAAGACAAAGGATATTATAACAGGTCAGTAATCACAGCCGCCGGAATATCCAGCTTTGAGAAAGCGAACATCTTTTTCCCCAGATCCTTTAACGAGGCTCCGATATGGTACACGTCCGTTTCATCAACGATCAGGAAACGGTCGTGACTGTCCCGGTACGTCCTGATGTCGATAGGTGGGTACTGGCTGTTATGCCTGTCAAGATCAAGTTGGAGTTGCTGCGTGATACGCTGGGTGTAAATGGTGGCCGAGACACCGACGCTGCGTTTACTCAACATGAGCAAGACCGTTTCGTCCACATAGTTGTCGATAAGCACGATCGAACGCCTGGCCGACTTTACCAGATCGGTAGCGAACTTGTACGCATCGAAAATCTGGCCGTTATAAAAAATGCCTTCGACCGGGGGCAAGGCAGTACGCACAAAAAAATCTATCTTCTCGGTATGTTGAGCGACAGTCCTTTCAAGTTCTGACAAACGTTTATTAATGGAATACCCTTTTAAAAGATAGTCCTTTAAAACCTTATTCGCCCATTGCCTAAATAAAATACCTCTTTTACTATTGACACGAAACCCAATGGATATGATCGCATCCAAATTGTAATAAGTCAGATTGCGCATCACTTGCCGTTTGCCTTCCTGTCGAACTGTTCGGAAATCCCGAACAGTTGAACTTTCCTCTAATTCTTTCTGATCATATATGTTTTTTATATGCTCGCTTATATTTGCTTTGCTGGATTGAAAAAGATCCACAATTTGCGCCTGTGTCAGCCAAACGGTTTCATCTTCCAGCCTCACTTCCAACCTGACCGCTTCATCCGGCTGGTATAATATGATTTCTCCCTGTTCCATTACTTATTTACCTTTTCTTAATTCATCAAGCCTCTGCATCGCACCGCTGAACTTCTCACTAAACATCATATCATCGGGCAAAACAAACCAGGTGGGAATACCTCTCGACTGTGGATTACCTATACATTCATCTTGCCCGTTCTGTTTGCGGTAATCGTCCCATTCACTATAAGCGATGTTCCAACGAATACCTAATTTATAGGTATTTTCCCATTTAATAATAGCCAGTGAATAGGCCGGATCATCTTTGCCGTCATAAATCACTTCTACAACTTCAACCACCCCTTTAGGGGAATTTATAAACTTCGGATTTTTATACGAATAAGTGCTCATGTCTTTTATTTTTTATTCATAGCACACAAAGATACTCAAAACAAATATATACATATATACATACGTATGATTAACGTATAAAAACATTTATGGTTATTCTAATCTTTGATTAATTCCGGTACAGAAACAAAACGTACCGAAAGACGGAAACAGGATTTATTTCGGTACGCTTCCCCGATCGGTACAAAAAACACGCAAAAAACGAAAATACTACTTTTAGTCTTTTAGTATATTAGTATTTTGACTATATGTTGCGGACATGACAACCATTTAAAAAACTGAATTTATGAGCAAAGCAAAAGTAATCTCCGTATTGAATCACAAGGGGGGAGTAGGAAAGACCACAACCACGATCAACCTGGGCGGTGCGTTACGTCAAAAAGGGTACAAGGTTCTTTTGATCGACCTTGACGGGCAGGCCAACCTGACCGAATCGCTGGGCTTCTCTGCGGAGCTTCCCCAAACGATCTACGGTGCGATGAAAGGCGAATACGACCTGCCGATCTACGAGCATAAGGACGGCCTTAGCGTCGTTCCCTCCTGCCTGGATCTCTCGGCCGTTGAAACGGAGTTAATCAACGAGGCCGGACGGGAGCTTATCTTAGCCCACCTTATCAAGGGCCAAAAGGAGAAATTCGATTATATCCTGATCGACTGTCCCCCCTCGCTGTCGCTGCTCACGCTTAACGCACTGACGGCCTCGGATCGGTTGATTATCCCGGTTCAGGCTCAATTCCTGGCAATGCGTGGAATGGCCAAACTTATGCAGGTCGTCCACAAGGTGCAGCAACGTTTGAACTCGGATCTTTCGATAGCCGGGGTTCTGATAACCCAGTACGACGGAAGAAAGAACCTGAACAAGAGCGTTTCGGAACTGGTACAGGAAACATTCCAGGGCAAAGTGTTCAGCACCCATATACGCAACGCCATTACGCTGGCCGAAGCCCCGACACAAGGGCAGGATATTTTTCACTATGCCCCCAAATCTGCCGGGGCAGAGGACTACGAAAAGGTATGTAACGAACTGCTAACAGAAATAAAGTAACCATATGGCAAAGAAGAACGATTTAAAAAACAGTATGTCGGCCGGGCTGACCGGGGGATTAGACAGCCTGATCCAATCCACGGCCGGGCAAAAAGAGGCTCAAAAGCCGAAGAAAGCGAAAACCGTGCATTGTAATTTTGTCATGGACGAAACCTATCACCAGAACTTAAAGCTGATCGCGATCCGCAAAGGCGATTCGCTAAAATCGGTATTGCAAGAGGCTATATCTGACTACTTGGATAAAAACAGTTCCCTGCTATAACAGCGTATCGGGAATATACAGGGCAAACACTCCACAAAAGAAATTCTCCAGGAAAAAGGTACGCAAAAAGCACCCCTACACATCAAAAAGTATATTGAAAATGCGATTCCCTATAAAGAACCCGTTGGCGGGATTAATCTTGCGTATGTTTAACCTGCCAACGGGTACGATATTGATAAACTTTTTGTTTAAGGTTTAACGTTTACGTTGCTATTTGCATCAACCCAGCCTGTTGTCTCTGCATCAAACTGGATCGGATTCAACACAGCCTCTCCCTGATCAGTATAACCACCACCGAAAATCAACGTGTAGATATGACGCTTGCCCGCTACCCATGTATCTCCGAACGGAACATAAATTGTTCCGTAACTATCTGCTGAACCCAACAGATAACCTCCGGACTGCTGGATTTTGCAGGTGATCGACAGGTAACATTGATGCGCACCGTCGGCTTTTATCTTGGTATTGGTGGCTTCTTCGGAAACTTTCCATGCTGTCAGCTTCTGTGGTATATTCAGCATAGGAGTTTTTTCGGAAATATCGGTAGCTGTGGTATTACTATTGACCTCGATGAATTTGCCTTGCACTACGGTAATAAAACCTCCTCCTGTAGAGCTTTCAGGCCAATCACCCACAGCCCAACTTCCCGTTCCATCGGCTGTCGCAGGCAATGTGTAGACGCCGCCCATTTTTACATTAAAAATCTTGATGTCCTTTATATTCACCTGCATGTTATCGTATTCGGTCTTTGCTTTGAATACGACCTGTGACAGAATATGCTTGAAGTTAAATTTCACTACTCCGTTGTTCTTGTCTTTTGTCTGGCCTTTGGCTATGGCATACATCACGTCGTAGTTTTCATGAGCATTGATACCAGATCCATACTCATCGGAGCAGGAATAAGTTATCTTTTGAGTATCCTTGGTGGCTTCCCACATATAACTCCACTGCATGGCTTCATCAACCGTTCCGGGATTGAATGCGTAAAAGTCCAAAGCCTCGGTAGGCCAATAACGAAGGTCGCTCGCATTTTTATAATCCCACTTACCATTATTGTACACGATATTCACTCCGTCATGTCCAAAATCCGTGTCTACCTTTCCCATGAAGGCAGTACCATCCGCCGTAAAAGCGAACACGTCGAAATCGGTGTTCTTCAAGTTGGTGTTGGTAGTAGGGGTAGCCCTCGTTTCCGCCGCATTACTTAACACGTTAAAACCAATCGCATTCCGTGAGGAGGTTTCCACATTCGCAATCTCCTCGTCTGAGCAACCCATGAGTAGAGCTCCAAAGATTGCCCAAAGCATTACTGTACTTTTTTTCATAAATAAAAATAAATCAAATTGATACATATAATTAATAAACTCATATTACAACACTATATCCATATTCACATCATCCCAATCATCAACGTCCACATCAAATCCCGCACCGTCACTTCCCGGCTCGGATGGAACCTCATAATCAAAATTCAACACCAGATGCACATCACCGACATGCCCCACTACCGGGACATCATGCACTTGGCCGCTCACGTCCTGTTCCAATACAGACATGCTGCCTGAACGGTTCTTGAGATACAACCGGAAAACATTGGGCTCTCCTTCAAGTGCGGAATGTCCAAACGTATAGAATCCGCCTATAATCTGATTCCGTGAAACCATTCCATCAAAGAGCAGGCTCTCCGAAAGACCGGCGGGCAAACTGTCGGCGGACATGTTAAGCGAGCCGGACATGCCGGAAAGAGCGGCCCGCAAATCCGCCACCCTATCCAGTCCCCGAAGACCGTTCACCTCATACGTGTAGTGACATACCATGTTTACGGGAGTCAGCCGTACTATCTCCGCGCTTCCTCCCGGAATGTCCTTGAGGATAACTTCGTCTATATGGTCGCCACACAGCCAAGGTGGGGTGACAGCCATTGTCCGGTTATCCGGCGACTGCACATCACGCGTATCGGCAGTAAAAAGCGTGTAACTGCCGTTTTCTTTCCAAACCATCCCGTCGGTATCGTAGTTGAAGCAAATTACCCGGTAATCATTCTCGGGAAGCTCCACTTCCCCATCCTCTCCTCCGGGGAAATCAAATATCCACGTGTTGCTTTCATCGTCGGTCGGATAAAATACGACCCTCATGCCTTCAGGCTTGTCATGATTGGAAATCTTGGTCCAGTCGAATATTACCCGCACCGTGGCAAAGTGCGGATGATCGTAACATAAATCCTTATGCTCACAAGCCGTCAGTCCTATCCATAAAAATATGAACACCAGACTAAAGCGTATCCGTATCACTGCCTGCCTCCTTTCTTCCGGCTATAATTCCCCCGCCCGATCAACCACACCAAAGAGATACCCGCCTTGGTCGGGCCGAACCAGCGGCGGTTTTTAGTGGTCTGCCATACATAGTGACCGTCCAAAGGGATGTACTCCTTGTACGATCCTCCAAGGTAGCCGATTCCCAACGTGAAATCCACATTGAACCGATGTCCCACAGGTAACGAGTAGCCGTAAGCCACGCCTCCCCCGTAACTCCATTTATCCCCCAAGTAACCTTTCCCACCCAATTCGAAATCATAGGTGACGATCTGCCCGTACAATCCGACATGATGCCCGGAAAACGGTTTTTCCACCGCTCTCCGACCGAACCAGCGGCGCAACTCCACATCTCCCCCATAGATACGCCAATAATTATGCTTCCGATCACTTTTCCACCAGGCATACATCCAATTCCCGGCCACAGACCAGTTCTTCCCCAAACAGAACTCAACCCCGATGTCAGGTATCAAAACAGCGTCATAAAGCAAGTTTGTTTTCACCGCCATGCAAAACGGCCGTTTCTTTACCGGAGCTATGACGGTAACGGTATCACGGATGCACAACGTATCACGTGTATGTATATATACCGTATCTCTGACGGGATTTATCGGATCACTATCATAGCATATTTTCACCATCGACGAACGAAGTTTCGGAAAATGGAATTTATACAAATATGAGTATGGCCTCCCCCCTTTCAGTCTTTTCAGTTCTCCCCCCAAATAAGGGCTGTCCTGGTTTTCCAAACGGACGATCTTCTCCAACAAACGAAGGACATCCTCCCTCTCCGGAACATTCACATCCGCTCTCACCATCGTTATAAGTCCGTTCCAGTCGCTTCCCGAAAAATGAAAATCCTTCTCCAATACCGGAATCTTTATATAAGGTGATATATACCGCCACAAAACCTCTGCTCGTTTTTCAGACAGCCTTCCATTCAACAGCCCCCCTCCTTCCGGGGAAGCTCCTCCTATTATTTGAATTTTCCTGATAAGACGGACGGAGTCGTTCAATGCGGAACAGATTTTAGCAAACCGCTCCATCTCGTTCCCATTGTCAAGTAAACATGTATCTATATTTACCTTTCCTTGATGAAAATAGATCCTTACCGAATCACGCTTCTCCTGAGCGGATATTTCTCCGCTTATACTCAACACGAGCACGAACAATACACATTTAATATAAAAAAAACATCTTTTCGTCATTTAATCATTTGTTAATATGACAATCCAAACCCAGGCTTTTACACCCCCTGAATTTCAACCGCTAAAGATATGCACTTATAAACCAACCTCCAAAGCAAAAAACAAGTATTTTAAACTTATAAATACTTAAAAAGACAACCACACAACAGCTACAACACTTACCACAGCAGCCAATCACGCTTACACAACAATTAAAAACACTTAACATCATAAAGAAAAGTACTTAAACATACAAAAAAAAAAAAAAAACAGTTATTTTTGCAGGAAACATTATACTTAATAACACTTAAAACAATAAAACACATGAAAATCAGCACAAAAGCCGCCTCTTTTCTAAGTTCAATAAAAACTCAAACTTACGACAAAAAAGAAAGAGAAATGATAATAACGTATCAACAAAAACGAGTCTTTCATCTATCCCTGCTCATGCTGGTCTTATGCGCACCCATATACATATATTCAGTTCCATTTCCCAATGAACAGTTTTATTATATTAACAGCGTATTATTCCTGTTTATCATTATGTGCACTCTCGCTTATTTTAAAAAGAGAGTAAATCTGACCACGACCTTTTCCATTATACTGATAGCCATACATATCGAGATTTTTATCGAAATAATTTATTGCTCAATATGTAGCGGATATGAATATAGTTATCAAAGAGCATTGATAATGAGTAACATTACTATCTCTCTCTTATTTACCATGCTTTCCATCTGTGCCTATATGAGTAATATCTCCATCCTATTGTCCTCCCTTACCATAGCTTCCTATACAATCTGCACACTTATCACCGACGAACCGTTCCTATACAGTTATCTGCCTTTGATCATCATCATATACACCATGATCCCCTTATTAGGAAGATCCTTACACAGTAATATCAGCAGCTTGCTAAAAAGTAGCAACTTGCTAAAAGAGGAAGAGGAAATGCTTTTGAAACGTCTCCAAATGAAAAAGGAAGAACTATTCGCGTTCGCCGAGTTGTTAAGCGAGAATAACCCGGAAGAAAAGACAAGCTCCCTGTTAAACATAATAGGGGAACAATCCAAAGAAAATCTTTTTACAGCCCTTGCCGCATACCAGAAAAAGGAAAAAAGTAAACTTGATACAATCAGGAGAATATATCCCAATTTATCCCCGTCCGAATTAAACATCTGCCGTTTAATACTGCAAGACAAGACCGTCAGCCAAATATGCGAATTATTACATCGGAGTAGCGGAAACATAACCAGCCAACGAGCGAACATACGTGCCAAACTCGGACTGAAAAAAAGCGACAATTTAAAAGAAGCATTACAAGAACGCATGAGGCTGTATGAAGAAGAAGAACACCGGCAAGAAGAGTTTTCAGCCATGCGTTAGGGATTGCAGAGTAAAGCCCACAGCCTTTAGGCGAGGACTTGAAACGTAAAGCCCGACCGTCCCACAGGAACGCCCAAAAGAAAAAGAATCCCCCGAACATTCATCCGGGGGACATCCAAGCCGTCACATCAATTATAATACAGATTCAGATCATCCGTGCCAATCTCCTTTCCGTCCCGGAAAACAAGGCGTAAATCAATCCTCTCTCTGTTTTCATTGCCACAAAGATAGACATACCGGCCAACATACGCATCATACTTATCAATCAGTTCTAACGGTATGACCGGCATGGGAAAAGGATACACCTATATTGCATATAGCGGAAAATTTGTAAGATTACCCTGTACTTTATAAGGCAACATAGAAAATCTCTCCGCATGCAATTCCGGTCTTTTTCCCAGTAATGCTGTCAACGAATTGGCCCGGACATTCCCTTCGGCCTTCACTTCTATCGGCACCATTTGGGCATTACGTTGAATAACAAAATCCAACTCAAGACGCGAATTGTCTGTGTTATGGTAATAAATCGGTGACACGCCCTTACTTTTCATCTGCTGCAATACATACTGTTCAGTCATTCCTCCCTTGTATTCCTTAAATATGTCGTTTTTAATCAAGACTTGGGCCGGATCTGTCTTGACCATAGCACCCATAAGCCCCAAATCAACCATATAGAGTTTGAAAGCCGACAGGTCTTCATAAATATCAAGCGGAAGCTCCGGTTTGGTACATCGAGGCACTTTATACAACAACCCGGCATTTACAAGCCATTGAATGGCCATCTCAAAATCATTGGCTCTGGCACCTTTTCGCAAAGCTCCGTAAATGAATTTCTTGTTTTCTTTAAATAATTGGGAAGGAATGCTGTTCCATACCATTCGGACACGCGGAACCTGTTCTTTGGGCGCATGTTTTGAGAAGTCAAGATCATAGCCTTGCAAAATCTCCGACTGTATTCTTCTGACTTCCAGCAAGGAATCCGTTTCTACATATTTGAGTACAACTTCCGGCATACCACCTACATAATAATATTGCCGAAGGAGATCCGTATATTTGTCATGCAGGAGGCTTATCGTTTCAAAATCCCCACTCATAAGCAATTTACAAGCTTCTTCTTCTCCCTTGGCGACAAGAAACTCTTCAAAGTTCATAGGAAATATATTGATGACATTTACCTTCCCTACGGGATAAGACACATCCTGATGAAGGGATATCCCCAAAAGTGAACCTGCCACAGCTATATGATACTCCGGAACCTCCTCTTTAAAATACTTCAAAGATTCCAGTGCTTCCGGGATATCTTGTATCTCATCAAGGATAATAAGCGTATCACCCGGAGTAATGTCAACGGAAGTCATCGCACGCAGCCCCCGTAAAATTCTGTCAACATTGAAATCCTGAGAAAAAAGCTGGCGTGCAAGGTTATTCTTACGGCATACCACATAAGCCTCTTTTTTGTATTCAAGTTTGGCAAACTCATGGAGCAGCCATGTTTTCCCAACTTGTCGGGCACCATTTAAAATCAGAGGTTTTCTATCCTCACGGTTTTTCCATTCTATAAGTTGTTGCAAAACAAATCTTTTCATCTACAAACAGCATTTTTATACATGTAAAAACAGCGTATAATACATTTATCCGCACTTATTTAAAGCACAAATATACTAAAATAAACAGATAATAGAAGCAATCTTATACATTTTTCCGCACTTTAATCAACTCCAATGGAAAGCAGTAGCCAATTTAGGATTGCCTTCTCCACGCTCGATGGCCACCAGCGTATTGATGCCCACGCCCGCCAGTTCGGAGAAGTTCCAGCTGATTGACCTTCAAACTCTTCCTGCACTCTTTAATCATCTTTCCTAGCTCTTTCATATTCACAACACATTGTGATTTTAGTCAGTTTTCATCCTAGTTCAAAGAAAAAAACAGCCGATAAAGCAACTATAATCATTGTATTCATATAGATTAACATCATATATTCAAGTTAATCTATATATTTACATGGATTATTTGTATATTTGCAAAAAAGGAACAACCATGTGGAATGAAATGAGCAATCCAGCTGTGCTGATGAGAATCGGCCAGCGCATCAAAGAGACACGTATCAGGCAGCATATCACGCAGGAAGAACTGGCAACGGCTTCCGGTGTAAGCCCCTTGACCGTTGCGAACATCGAGAAGGGCAAATCGGTATCGCTGCTGTTGTTCATCAGCGTACTCCGCTCGCTCGGCCTGCTGGAGAACCTGGAGCAACTGGTACCGGAAATCCGGGTCAGCCCGATAGAGCTCAAAAAACTGCAAGGAAAGAAACGCTACCGTGTACGCCATTTAAAACAAGATAACCATGAATGATTTGATAGTAGATGTAAAGCTATGGGGAGAAAGCGTAGGCTCTCTCTATTGGGAAAAGGAAAGCAATGCCGCCTTGTTCGACTATGAACGGAAGTTCATCCGCTCCGGTCTTGACATTTCTCCCATCATCATGCCCATCAGCCAGTACAGGAACACCCCCTACCGGTTCCTTGAAAACCGTACCGACTGTTTCAAGGGGTTGCCCGGCCTGTTTGCCGATTCACTGCCGGACACTTTCGGAAACCAGATCATCAATGAATGGTTTGCCAGCAAGGGATTGTCCGGAGAAGAGATTACCCCTTTAGACAGGCTTTGCTATGTAGGCAAACGTGGCATGGGCGCACTGGAGTTTGAGCCGTCCTCGCCAATCAACGGCATGAACGAATCATCAGTGCTCCATATCGAGGAACTGACTGAGCTTGCCAAATCCGTATTCACGGACAGAATGGCTTTTCAGGTCCAACTGCGCCAGGAAGGAAGAAACATTCTGGATATACTGAAAGTGGGAACATCTGCCGGAGGTGCCAAGCCCAAGGCCATCATCGCCTACAACGATATTACCGGAGAGGTACGCTCCGGACAGGTAAAAGCTCCTGAAGGATTCGGGTATTGGCTGTTGAAATTTGATGGCGGCAAATACAGCGAACACACGCAGATAACGGACAATCCACAAGGAATAGGAAATATCGAATATGCCTATCACCGGATGGCAAAAGCCTGCGGTATCGATATGATGGAATGCCGGTTACTTCAGGAAAAAGAGTCATATCACTTTATGACACGACGTTTTGACCGTATGGAAGACGGAGAGAAGATCCATGTACAGACATTGGCCGGGCTTGCCCACTATGACCGTGACCAACGCCATTCATACGAAGAGATATTCCGTATCATGCGGCAGATGAACCTCCCTTATCCAGAGCAGGAGGAACTATACCGAAGAATGGTGTTCAACGTCATGAGCCGGAACCATGACGACCATAGCAAGAACTTATCTTTCCTGATGGATAGACAAGGGAAGTGGAAACTGGCCCCAGCATACGACCTCTGCTACTCATACACACCGGGCGGCAAATGGACGAACCGCCACCAGCTGTCACTCAACGGCAAACAAGACAATTTCACGATGGAAGATCTGCAAAAGGTAGGTGAGAACATGGGTATCCGGAAACACAAACAGATTATCGAAGAGATACAGGAAACCGTATCGCATTGGCATGAGACTGCCAAGGATTGCGGGGTCAAGCCGGAACACGCCGATTTTATCGGAGAAAACCTGCTCTTGTTCGGCAAGCAACTGCATACGATCCATATGCCGGACATTGCCAACGAACAAGAGCAGGCTTTCATGAAGGCTATGCGAAATGATGACTTCAATACCATTCTGAAACTGAAGATGAGAGGATATCAGCCATCGGAGAACACACTGAAAAGCCTCCAGCCGGATGTATCCGCCACCACCTTCATCGCTGCCGCCAAAATCTTCCAAATGGAAGGGATGCTAAAAAGCCTTCAGGACATAAAACCCGCGCAAAGCCCGATTACAGGCGGCAATAAACGTAGCATGGAATTGGGGGATTAGCACACAAACTACATCGCGCACAATTCAATATAACAGTAAATATATTAATTGTTATATATCATATTTTGATTTAACAATTAATATATTTACCTTTGTAAAATGACAACGAATCACATCACCCAAGCCATGGCCAATCCGGAAATCATAGTGGAACTGGGCAGACGATTTAAGGAATACAGGCTAACCTATAGGCTCACCCAAAAAGAGGCTGCCGAGAAAGCCGGTGTCAGCCTTATCACCTTACGCCAGTTTGAGAACGGGAAGGCCTATAACATCAATATGGGCAACTTTCTTGCCCTGTTACGAGTAGTGGACTGTCTGGAACAGATGGATGATCTGATGCCGGAAATACCTGTTTCAGCCTATACAATGGAACGAATAATGAATAAAAAGCCGAAAAGGATAAGACATGGAAAATAATGTTGTGAGTGTTATGTTATGGGGAGAAGAAGTCGGAAAGCTCTATTGGGACGAAAGAAACAAAAGAGCCGTCTTCAACTATCATCCGGATTTCATCAAGAAAGGAGTGGAAATCGCCCCACTGACCGCTTCTGTCAAAGGACCGGCGGCAAAGGGTATGCCCATACTCGGAAACAAAGAAAAGACTTATCAAGGTCTCCCACCGTTTTTGGCAGATTCATTGCCTGATCGGTGGGGTAACATGGTCTTCGACCAATGGGCGGCACAAAACCATATCCCCAAGCGCAAACTCACACCGGTAGATAAACTGTCTTTCATCGGGAAACGGGGAATGGGAGCCTTTGAGTTCATCCCGGCCACTCCTGGATTGGAATCCTCTTCCACTCTCCAGATAGAGAGTTTATACCAACTGGCACGCCGTATCTTTGAGGAACGGGAGGAAATATCCGTGCAAGATGACGAAGCACTGCAACTGCAAAGTATCTATGAGATAGGTACATCAGCCGGAGGGCAGCACCCGAAAGCCATCATCGCCATCAATGAAACGACACATGATATACGTTCCGGCCAAGTCCCTTTACCGGAGGGCTATACCTACTACATATTGAAGTTTGCAGAAGGGGACGATTTTCCGTTCACGCAAATGGAAATGGTATATTATGAGATGGCAAAGGAAGCCGGGATTACGATGATGCCTTCCCGACTCATTCAAATTGAGGGAAAACATCACTTCCTGACGGAGCGTTACGATAGGATAAACGGAGAGAAGATACATACACAGACACTTGCTGCCATGAATCCGGATGCAACGAGCTATGAGGATTTGTTTGAAGTCTGCCGAAAACTGAACATCCCGGCAAGCGAACAGTCCGAACTCTACCGTAGGACGGTATTCAATATCATGGGCGGCAATGTGGATGACCACATCAAGAATTTCTCTTTCCTGATGGAAAGAAACGGCACATGGCACATCACCCCAGCCTACGACATGACATTCACCACCAATTTGGACGGTGCGGCATACGAAAACGCACACTCCATGAGCATTGCAGGAAAAGATAACGACATCACGGAAGATGACCTGATGCAATTTGCCAAACAGAACGGAATAAAGAATGCGAAAAGGATAATCGAAGAAGTCAGCCTTGCCATCAGCCATTTTTACGATTATGCCACCAATCATCAAATCGATGACTATTGGAAAGACCGCATCGAAGAGCATCTTTCCGGTTTGGTATCTCCGATCATAGGGAAAACCATGAAACACTACCTGCCCACCATTGTCGAACCCTACGAGACAGAGGATGGCTTTTTGGTATCAGAAATCAACATCATCGAAAACACCCGGCATGATTTCCGTATCGAGGCCTTCATAAACGGAAAGCGACAGAAATACATTGCCGGGCGTAAAAGCGATTTGGCTGCTGAAGTCATTGCCAAAGGCAGAAACAAGATGCCCGTTGAGAACAAGAAAGAACTTGTGGAACGGTTGTTACTGCCTTTAGCTAGAAGATAAAAACAGACGAATAGCGACACTATTACATTAATAAAAAGTCTGTTCTTGTTCGGCAAGCAACTGCATACGATCCAAATCCGGACATTGCCAACGAACAAGAGGAGGCTTTCATGAAGGCTATGCGAAATGATGACTTTTCAATACCATTCTGGAACTGAAGATGAGAGGATATCAGCCATCGGAGAACACACTGAAAAGCCTCCAGCCGGATATATCCTCCACCACCTTCATCGCTGCTGTCAAAATCTTCCAAATGGAAGGGGTACTAAAAAGCCTTCAGGACATAAAGTCTGCGCAAAGCCCGATTACAAGCGGTAATAAACGTAACATGGAGCAAACAAATTTACTATTCAATTTTCAGTTTTTTTCTATTTCTATACTACTGTACGCCATAAAATAACGAAGAAACTTATTCCTATATCAATTCATAATCAATAACATACAATTCACCAAGAATATTAGGGAATGCTACAGTATCATATATCACCTGCCCTACTCCATTAAAATTACCCGGAGATATTACAGATGCTACAACACCATGATAAGCTGTGGGAGAAAAAGAAAGATCTGCTAATCCATTTATCCCAATAACATTTTTCTGTACACCAGCATTATTAACATTACAAAAAATTGCATAATGAATAGTTTGATGTAAATTTACAGCAGCATTAGGAAGATGCACAAAATATAATATATCTCCATTATTACATTTAGCTAAATCATGATAGGTATTTATTTTTTGTATCATACTTTCTAAAGAAGCTCCAAAAGGATTAACTGAAATTCTTTTTCCTGTTGCCTGTTCTATAATTCCTCTAACTAAATTAGCACACCCTCCACCATTTGTAGGTAAATTAACATTCAAATTCTGAGTATTAGTAATAAATTGTGTAATCAATTGTCTATCATTTATACTTATAGCCATATATTATAACTCATGTTCTCCTACTCTCTCAAAGGCTTTTCGGAACCTGCCTATAAAAACTGTCTCTGTAAGCTTACCCCACAAATCTACCCTATAATCCCCAAACCGCTATCATCCCTTTTCTGAATGCCATGGAATTTTTTCCGAATACATAAGTTAGAAGATGAAAAAAGATTGTATTCAAAGTTTTTGGTTCTTTTTTGAAAAAAGAACCGCTGGCCAAAAATCCAACGGTTACTTTACTTTCGGAAAAATATGCAATGAAGTTTATAGGCCGAATGAGGAACGCAGCTTCTTCATGGCATTCTCCACATCAAAGAAAGACACATCCATAAGATCTTCTCCCCATGCTTCCGGAAAGTCAAGAATGGAACGTCCGTTATTAAGAACCGCATCACGGATGGCTTTCATCACATTCTGCCGAGTCGGTTCCAGCTTGAAGAAAAGGCAATGCCTGACTGCCATTGTAAGGGTATCATCATCTATAAAGAAACGGATGGTGACGGTCATGTGTACCTGCGTCCGTTTCTCCAGTTTCTTCTTTTTAGTTTCCAGTTTGGCCAACCGGGAAACATAGAATGAAGGGATATGTTTCCCGGATTCAACGCAAGTCTTCATCGCTTCATGTATTTCAGCGATGCCGTCACGTATATCCGTCAAGTCGGTGCAGTTGGATGCAACCGTATAAGCCGATAACTTTTTCATCTCAAAAGCCGTTTTTATATGGCAAAAGCCCTGTTTGTGAAACTTATAATATATGAATCTCCTTATCACCTACCTTCTCGTCCGATACGACCAATACCTCGTACTTCATCCTCTTGTAATTATAGACTACGGCAAGCGTATTAAAGCCACCGTTATCATACCGCCTGTCATAAACGGTATGTACATACTCATACATCGCATTCCCCATCATGAACTTTACGGAAACATCCGTAAAGTAAAATGCCACCGCATAAGCCAGCGTTTTCTTTTTATCAACCTTTTTTGTTTTCATAACCATTTGTCCTTTATTGTTTTCTGATAAAATATTCAATGGCCGAATGAACCAATATATAATGTGTGGGTGTCTGCCTGCACTGTTCCGCATAAGGATTATAGAACTGGAGAGCCAGCGCATGGTATAATTCCGGCAATTCCCGCTTGATTCTCGCCGTAAGCAGCCGATAGGAGCATTTTCTACCGTACTTCATCAGCTCACGCCATTTGTCCTGTGTTATTTCCGTGCAATTCGTCTCGTAAACCATAACTTCCGTTTTTAAGTTCAATATTCCGGTTGGAAAGCGGAAAGGGGTTGTTCCCTCTCCGTTTATTCTCTAATCAATTCAGGCAAGCTTTTACCGTTATACCGGTTTTCAGTCCTTTATCCAGCTGCACGGTCAACCCACGAACATTCACCTCTTGAATTTGAGAAAGAAGCACATAACCCCATTCCCATTCTTGAATATGGCAATAACCGAAAAAAAGCCAGTCACCGTCTTCCTGCTGTTCGGCTTCCGTTACCAACCATACCACCGAAGAAAAAGGAAGGAAAAACCTTGCGATGACTTCCGCATTAAGCCCCTGCCCCTCTTTTGAGTACAAAGGGTTGGCTTCAAACACATTCTTTAGTTGTTCCGTCACTGTAATCATATGTCACATTTTTAAAGGGTTAAACTTCTAATTTTATGCTTCAGCTAGATTTAAAGACCTTTTTTTAAAACCCCTTTCCGGGATGACCTTTTCTTTCTGCCGACTTTTTTTTTGAGCTTTCATGCCCCATCTGAGTTTATAAGCCTTTTTTTTACGGCACACAACAAGAAGGAAGGAGGGATTGAGAAAAGTTTTGGACGACAAAAAATGTTGGGGACAGCGAAGCCGTCCGGCGTTATTTTTTTCGGTACAAAGGGCGAAGACCGGAACTCTTTCGTATCCATCCACCGAAATAAATTTGCCGTTCAAAAACAAAGGCTCTCAGACGGGGCTATGAAAAAACGTACATTAGGGGAGGCAGAAAACAAGGAAAAGGGCAGTACGGAAATAAAAGAAGAATAAAATCCAACATTATTCACATTGATATATAATAGCCAAGTATTTCGCCATATCAATATAAATCCAACTATAATCAAAATCAAACAGTTATCTAATTTATTGGTTATTAAACATATAATACGCCAAAACATTTATTTTGGAGAATATAATATTAATTAAACAAAAAAATGGCATCATTAAAAATAAAGTATCGACATTCCTCTATAGAAGGAAAAGCGGGAACATTGTTCTATCAAGTAATTCATAATCGTGTAGCAAGGCAGATAAATTCAGGATACAAGATTTATCCTGACGAGTGGGATATTTTCAATTCCCAAATAATCATACCAGCAAAGACAGGAGAAAACCGGCATCGGTATTTGGTTTCTTTAAAAAAATGTATTGAGGAAGACACCTCACGTCTAAAAGATATTATGATAAGATTTGAGAATCTTGGATACAAATATACGGCAGACGAAATCATTGAATATTATTCCGCTCCTCCTGTGAACGAGTACTTTGTGTCATTTTGTGAGAATCTCATTGAAGAATTGAGACAAATAGGTAAAATACGCACCACAGAAACTTATACCACTACGCTCAATAGCTTCAAGCGATTCATGAATTTCAGAAAGAAAGGCAGAGACATCCCTTTCGACAATATAGACTCCAACCTGATGATGGAATATGAACAATATCTAAAATCTAATGACATTTGTCCGAACAGTACTTCCTATTACATGAGAAACCTCAGAGCCATGTATAATCGTGCCGTAGAAAAAGAATTGGTTATACAGCGATATCCGTTTAAACATGTATATACGGGCATAGATAAAACTGTAAAACGGGCAGTTCCGGCCAAAATTATCCGACAGATACGCGATATGGATTTAAGTCACGACTCCTCTTTGGAATATGCAAGAGACCTATTTATGTTCAGTTTTTATACCCGAGGGATGTCATTTATAGACATGGCTTATCTAAAGAAAAGTAATTTGCAAAACGGTTTTTTATCATATCGCAGAAAAAAGACCAACCAACAGCTAGTAATCAAATGGGAAAAGCCCATGCAAGAAATCATAGATAAATACGATACCATAGGTTCTTCTTATCTATTGCCGATCATTCTCGACGCAAAAACGGATGAACGGAAACAATACAAGAATGCAGCCCAGCTGGTGAATTCAAAACTAAAGAAATTGGGAAAACAAATCGGCCTTCCTATTCCGCTGACGAGTTATGTGGCACGTCACGCCTGGGCTTCTATCGCCAGAAGCAAAAACATTCCGTTGGCTACCATCAGCGAAGCTATGGGACATGATTCAGAAAGCACTACACGGATTTATCTTGCATCGTTAGACACCTCCGTAGTGGATAAAGCGAACAGTATTATTTTAAATACACTTTAATTCACATTATAAAACAGTTTACGCCATAGGTTTCAGCATACGTGCCCAATCGGCCCGCTGTTATTCTATGGCAATTATTATTTTTATTTATCTGACAAAAAATAAGTTGGAATTATGTTATACAAATTGAAGTTTTCTTTCTGAGAGAAAGATTTGTAAATGCAAAAGTACAAAAGATAACACAAAAAACACTAAAAATCAGAAGAAAAATATTAGTCATACCATAAAAAATAAGAGGTATGATTAGAAAAAACTGATTATTTGTTGAGCAAATTGATTATACCAATCTTATAAATATTTGATATACATCAAAATACCAATCACCCCATTTCTCTCAGAAAGAGAAACACCGAAAATAGGAGAAATTTCCTATACGAATGCCATAGGAATATAATGAACAAGTATATACCCTATACTTTCAGTTGTATGACAAGATGGATTCAGAAAGGAAAAAGCCCCGTGAAAGTACAAAATTCTTGCTTGAAAAAGATTGAATAAATGACGGTTTTCTCCATAAGAGAAATGTTTTGAATATGCAAAAATACATAAATTATTGAACATAATAGCATAAAACAAAGAAAAACCTTAATAGCCACCTCGTTAAATGTCGTGGTTACATAACAAATGTTGAGTAAACTAGATTGTATTTACAGCGAATAATCCCTGTAAATCAATTATATATGTTAAATATTTATGTCCTCTATTTCTCTTATGGAGAAAAATAGGAATGCGGCAAGATAAAAGACGGCATGAATGGTTGATATGACAGCCAAAAAAGACATAAATTACTATAATACAGACCAATACATAAGTTGGGATGAACTATGGGTATATCTTGACCTGCCGTAATAACTAAAAAACACACGACGAATGAGTACTCCCATAACCACAAGGGAAGATCTAACTAGAATCCAATGGTTCGCCATGAGCGCTTATAAAAACGAGAAAAAGGCGGAAGAGATGCTCAAAGGCAAGGATGGTCTAGAGTATTTCATACCGAAACACTATGCCGTAAGGGTCTATCACGGAGTGAAATCCAAAAGGCTTGTACCAGTCATCCCGAATCTCGTCTTCGTGCATGCTTCCCGAAAACAGATCACGGATTTCAAAAAAAAATATAATTTCTTACAATTCATGATGTGGGAGAAAAGCACGGGACTGAAATATATCGTGGTGCCGGATAAGCAAATGGAGAGCTTTATCAAGATTGCCTCGCAGTATGAAGAAAACACTATTTATTATAAACCGGAAGAGATTGACATACGGAAAGGTACCCACATATGTATTTACGGTGGCAAGTTCAATGGAGTAAAGGGCGTATTCATGCGGGTGAAAGGAAAACGTCGCCGCCGGGTGGTTGTGATGCTTGAAGGGATTATGGGTATATCGGTAGAAGTTCATCCCGATTTGATTGAAGTCATCAATGATTCCGATTGTGACAAATTTTGAGAGATGACACAAAAAGGAGATGATGAAGTTCCCCTTCCTCGTGGCCTTACACAAATAAAATAATATTTGAATATATGTATTTTTGGATTGTAAATTGTTCACTGGCATTTTTGCTTTGTGTTCTCTGTGCGGGTATCGTCATTCCCCAGATTCTGCTAATCGCTTTCCGTAAGAAATTGTTCGACTTTCCCGATGAGCGGAAGGTACATCATTGTGCGGTGCCCCGATTGGGTGGTATCGCATTCAAGCCGGTAGTGTTTTTCACCATAGCCCTGTTGCTAGGAATCAATATGGTGCTGGGACATTCGGAGATATTGTCCGAAATCGGGAACGACGTGTGCTCTTTGGCTTTTGCTTTCTGCTCCATCATGGTACTATATCTGGTTGGCATGGCCGATGACCTGATCGGTATCCGTTATCGTGCCAAGTTTGTCATCCAGATTCTGTGCGGCGTGATGCTTATTGCCGGTGGGGTATATATCAACAACCTATACGGTGTTCTGGGCATCCATGCGGTGCCGTTATGGTTAGGATATCCCCTGACCATCCTGATCGTGGTCTTCATCATCAATGCCATCAACCTGATTGACGGCATTGACGGGCTGGCTTCCGGGCTATGCAGTATCGCCTGCCTATTTTATGGACTGACTTTCTTTATGCTCCATCAGTATGTTTATGCCATGCTGGCGTTTGCCACATTGGGAGTGTTGGTACCATTCTTCTATTACAATGTTTTCGGGAACGCCAAACACGGAAGGAAGATCTTCATGGGCGACACAGGCAGTTTGACCATCGGCATGATGCTCTGTTTCCTCAGTCTCAAACTGACCATGTGCGGACTAGACGATAATACAGGAAATGTACATCCGATGGTGCTGGCCTTCTCACCCTTGCTGGTTCCATGCTGTGACGTGGTCAGGGTTTACCTGCATCGGGTACGCAACGGAAAGAACCCGTTCCTGCCGGACAAGAACCATATCCACCATAAGCTGCTTGCTCTCGGAATAAAGCAGCGCAATACCATGATCATCATTGTTTCCGTGTCAACTATATTCATACTGCTCAATATTCTTCTGTCCCTTTATCTCAATGTGAACTGGATCGTTTTGGGTGATATATTGATATGGACTCTCGCCAACATCAGGCTGACAAAATCTATCGCACAACTTCAATCGGAACAGAAAACCAACAAATAAAAATCAATAAATATGAAAATCAGATACATTTTATCCTTATTAACCGTGGCCTTTCTATTGGGATCATGTGCCACACCGAAAGTCGCTTATTTCACGGACCTGAAACGGGGTACCGCAGAGCAAGTCTTGAACCCGCTGGAAATCCGGATACGTCCAGAAGACAAGATTTCCATACAGGTCAACAGCAAAGACCCCTTATTAATGAACCTTTTCAACCTTCCGATCATATCCCGACAGATTGGTACGACATCAGGTACATCCAATAGTCAGGGAATATCAGGATATACAATAAATAAGGATGGGGATATTGATTTTCCTGTGCTGGGACATATCCATGTGGCAGGAATGACACGCGCGGAGATCGCCTCGTATATAAAAGAGGAATTGGTTTCAAAGAATCTCGTGAAAGACCCCGTTGTTACAGTGGAGTTTATGAACCTGACCGTTTCAGTGTTGGGCGAGGTTGCCACCCCCGGACGTTTCAATATCGAAAAGGACAAGCTGACACTTTTGGAGGCCTTAAGCATGGCCGGGGACCTTACCGTCTATGGGAAACGGGAAAACGTGCTGGTACAACGGGAGGAAAACGGGAAAAAAACCCTGTATCAGGTCAACCTGAATTCGGGATATGACCTTTATGCCTCTCCTGTGTATTATTTGCAGCAGAACGATATCGTTTATGTGGAACCCAACTCAATGAAAGCACGGCAGGCGACCGTCAACGGCAATAACGTCCGCTCAGCCTCTTTCTGGATGTCATTGGCCTCGTTGCTGACGACCATTACCGTGTTGATTGTAAAATAATATAGAATCAGATATGATGACCGTAAATCAAAAGAATATAAAACCGGGGCAGCAGGATGATTTCCTGCGAATACAGGACCTGTTATACCTGTACCTCGCAAGATGGAAGTGGTTCGTCTTGTCTTTAGCGGTAACGATCGGTGCCGCTACTGCCTATCTGTTACGCACTCCTGCCGTATATACACGTACCGCTTCGGTATTGATCAAAGAGGATTCCAAAGGCAAGTCGGTCTCCTCGGATTTGGAATCCTTCTCGGAGTTCGGGCTGTTTCAATCCGGTACAAATGTGAATAACGAACTCATCACCTTTCGATCACCGTCTTTAATGACCGAAGTGGTTAAACGGTTGCGTCTGGATATGAATTACTTCGTTCGGGGAAAATTCCACCGTCAGGTAGCCTATGGACTGACATTACCGGTGGATGTAACGATAAATGACTTGCCTGAGAATGAATCAGCCGGTTTTACGTTGGAAATACAGCCGGACGGTACGTTATACCTATCCGACTTTATACGTAACGGGACAGATCTTGAAGAAAAGGACGTAAAGGGAAGCTTGCTCGACTCCATCACTACGCCATTGGGAAAAATCATTATCCATACAACACCCAATTACGTGAAAGGCGAGGCATATACATTATATGTAGGCAAATCCAGTCTGTATAACGCCGTCAACTCCTGCTCGTCCAATCTGTCCGTTTCATTGAACAGCGAGAAAGCGTCAGTCATAGACTTGTCATTCAAGGATAACTCCACACAGCGGGCAGAAGATGTATTGAGCATGTTGATTTCCGTTTATAACGAGAATTGGGTGAAGGACAAAAACCAGATCGCTGTCAGCACCTCAATGTTCATCAACGAGCGTCTGGGCGTAATCGAACGGGAACTGGGAAATGTGGACGAGGATATCTCCTCTTACAAGTCAGAACATCTGTTGCCCGACGTGCAGGCGGCATCGAGTATGTATATGGCTCAAAGCAGTGCGGCCAACGCGCAGATCCTGTCCCTGAACAACCAGCTTTATATGACCCGTTACATCCGGAACTATTTAGCCAACGATGCCAACCGTACCCAACTGCTTCCGGCCAACTCCGGCATTGAAAGCGCCAATATTGAATCGCAGATTGCCGAATACAACAAGCAACTGTTGCAGCGCAACAGTCTGGTTGCGAACAGCAGCACGGAAAATCCGCTGGTCGTGGATATGGATCAGGCTCTGGCATCCATGCGTGGGGCGATAATCAGATCTATCGACAATCAGATAGTGACCTTGAATTCGCAGATAAAAAGTTTGCGGCAGACGGAGCAACAGACGACATCACGTATAGCGGCCAACCCAACACAGGCCAAGTACCTGCTTTCGGTGGAGCGCCAACAGAAGGTAAAGGAAGCTCTTTACCTATTCCTGTTGCAAAAGCGTGAAGAGAACGAACTCTCACAGGCGTTCACGGCTTATAATACCCGCATTGTTACCCCGCCACACGGCAGCATGTTGCCGACATCCCCTGTGCATAAAAATATCTTTATGGTCGCATTCGCTCTGGGGCTGCTCATTCCGATAGTCATTATCTTCATGCGCGAGAATATGAATACCCGTGTACGGGGAAGGAAAGACCTGGAAAACCTGACTATACCGTTCATCGGTGAAATTCCGCTGTTCACAAGAAAGAAAAAAGGGATATTAGGAAAGAAACCGCAGGAAGTCAAGGCCGTTATCGTCAAGGAGGGCAACCGTGACATCATCAACGAGGCATTCCGCGTATTGCGTACCAACCTGGAATTTATGACCGGCAAGGACAAGACTTCGAATGTCATCATCATGACCTCATTCAATCCGGGCAGCGGCAAATCGTTTCTGACCATGAACATCGCCGTGAGCCTTGCCATCAAAGGAAAAAAAGTGCTGGTAATCGACGGAGACCTGCGCCACGCCTCTGTATCATCCTATATCGACTCTCCTGACAAGGGATTGAGCGACTATCTGGGAGGTCGTATCGATAATCTGGATGAGATCATCGTACCCGATCCGAAACATAAATCTATGGATATACTACCCGTGGGAACGATTCCTCCTAACCCAACGGAATTATTGTTCGACGAGCGGTTAAAGCAGACAATCGATACTGTAAGGGAGCAATATGACTATGTGCTGATCGACTGTCCGCCCGTTGAACTGGTGGCCGACACGCAAATTATTGAGAAACTGGCCGACCGTACCGTTTTCGTAGTTCGTGCAGGATTACTTGAACGGAGTATGCTTGCTGAATTGGAGAAAATCTACGAGGAGAAAAAATACAAGAACATGTCCCTGATCTTGAACGGGACCGAGGGAAGTGGCGGTCGCTATGGATACCGTTATGGCTATCGATATGGTTATCACTACGGTTACGGCTCAGGATACCACTAAGGTTCCGACGGAAAACAGGGTGGGGATAAATGGATGATTATTAATTAAAAAAAATAAAATGTTTTATATAAAAATACTCGTATCATTGTGTGGCCATTCAGGAAACGTATATCGCTGAAAGATAGCGGTATATTCAAGAATTTTACCGACTGTCACTCGCACATTCTGCCGGGTGTGGACGACGGTGTGCAGACGATGGAAGAAGCATTGGAAATACTGCGCCTGTATGAAGAGTTGGGCATAAAATCCGTATGGCTTACACCGCATATCATGGAAGATATGCCCAACACCACACTGCACCTCCGGGAGCGTTACGCTGAACTTCAAGCCACCTATAGCGGTCCGATAAAACTGCATCTGGCCTCAGAGAACATGCTTGACAACCTCTTCGAGGAACGGTTGGAAAAGAACGATCTGCTGCCCTTGGGTGAAAGCGGTGACCATCTACTGGTGGAAACCTCCTACTTTAACCCTCCGATGGGATTGAACAACATTCTGCTCCGCATCAAGGCTAAAGGCTATTATCCCATTCTTGCCCATCCGGAACGGTATGTTTATATGGGTGAGTCGGATTATCAACAATTAAAAGACATGGGAGTGAAGTTTCAGTTCAATCTTCCGTCAATAGCGGGTATGTATGGCAACCGGATTAAGAAAAAAGCCATGCTGCTATTAAAAGAAAAGGCTATTACTCATATAGGAACGGACATTCACAATTACAATATATTTCAAAAGTTCATTTGTACGAGTATTACAAAAAATATACAAAACTGTTTAATTGATAGTCAGACTGTTATAGTTTAAATAGATTATAATTATCGGTTATTAAGACCTGTAGATTCTGTTTAACTTTTTCTCTCTAGGTGGATTTGCATAAAATACATACAAAAAAATCCAACAGGCTGGAATTCAATGGAAATTGTAACAATCGACTTGGAGCAGATACACACAATCTCTCTTTTATCCAAACCAGTCTTAAAATAAATCATTACACCCCTATCAAGCAATAGGCTTGCAACTTCAACATAAAACAACAATCCATATGTCATTAACAAAAGTTTTAGTTACTGGTGGAGCGGGATTCATCGGCTCCAATTTATGTGAGTATTTATTGGCTCACGACTATGATGTAATCTGTTTGGATAATTTTTCCACAGGTAAACCTGAAAACATTTTTCCATTTCTACAACGATATCCGAATAAGTTTAAACTTATCGTAGGAGATATACGGAATCTGAACGATTGTAAGAAAGCTGTAGAAAATGTAGATTACGTTATGCATGAAGGAGCATTAGGCTCAGTTCCACGTTCTATCAAAGATCCTATAACTACAAATGAAACTAATATATCGGGATTCTTAAATATGCTGACAGCCGCTCGCGATGCCAATGTAAAGCGTTTTATATATGCAGCAAGTTCTTCTACATATGGAGACAGTCAGTCTCTTCCCAAAGTAGAAGATGTGATTGGTAAACCGCTTTCGCCTTATGCCATAACAAAGTATGTAAACGAGCTTTACGCCGATGTGTTTGCCAAAACCTATGGAATGGAATGTATCGGCTTACGATATTTCAATGTTTTCGGTCGTCGTCAAGATCCATTCGGGGCATATGCTGCGGTGATTCCTTTGTTCGTTAAGAAATTCATGGCTCATGAGAGTCCTGTCATTAACGGAGATGGTGAATATAGCCGCGATTTTACTTATATAGACAATGTGATTCAAATGAACATGCTGGCTATGACCACGACAAATCCGAATGCAACCAACCAAGTATACAATACTGCTTTCGGAGAACGCACCACATTAAACCAGTTGGTCGGTTACTTGAAAGAATTTTTGAGTGAATTTGACCCCGAAATTGCCAACGTGAAAATAATTCATGGTCCCAACCGCTTGGGGGATATTCCCCATTCCTTGGCATGTATTGATAAAGCAAAATCCCTTTTAGGTTACAATCCTCAATACAGTATGCGTGACGGTTTGAAAGAGGCTGTCAAATGGTATTGGAAGAATATTTAAAGTAATAATAACAGATGAAATTATGAATGAAACTAAAATTTGCGTAATTGGTCTTGGTTACGTAGGGCTCCCTTTGGCTCGTCTTTTCTCGACAAAGTATAAAACGATAGGTTTTGACATGAACCAAGCTCGTGTGACTGCTTTGATGGCAGGTCATGATGCGACACTCGAAGTGTCAGATGAACTACTCCAATCTGCCCTTGCCAATGGTTTTAAGTGTACTGCCAATATAGAGGAAATCCGTGATTACAATTTTTATGTAGTTGCCGTTCCCACTCCGGTAGACAAAAACAACAATCCGGATTTGACTCCGCTTTACGGTGCCAGCACAACTGTTGGTAAGGTAATCTCCAAAGGGGATATTGTGGTGTATGAATCTACTGTTTATCCAGGTGTTACAGAAGACGAATGTATCCCGGTTGTGGAAAAAGTGTCCGGATTGAAATTTAATGAAGATTTCTTTGCTGGCTATAGCCCTGAACGTATAAATCCGGGAGATAAACTTCATACAGTAGAAAAAATCAAAAAGGTTACTTCCGGTTCTACGCCTGAAATAGGTAAGAAAGTAAATGAGGTATATGCTTCTGTAATTACCGCCGGTACACATCTCGCTCCTACGATGAAAGTAGCGGAAGCAGCCAAAGTAATAGAAAACTCACAGCGTGATATCAATATCGCATTTGTGAATGAGCTATCCAAGATATTTACTAAAATGGGCATTGATACACAGGATGTACTGGAAGCAGCTTCTACCAAATGGAATTTCCTGCCATTTAAGCCTGGGCTGGTTGGAGGCCATTGCATTGGAGTTGATCCGTATTATTTGGCTCAATGTGCACAACGTCACGGTTATAATCCTGAGATAATCTTAGCCGGTCGCCGAATGAACGACGGTATGGGGGAATATGTGGCCAACCAAGTTGCGAAATTGATGCTGAAGAAAGGAATACAGGTGCTCAACTCTCATATCCTCATATTAGGGTTTACTTTTAAAGAAAACTGTCCTGATGTGCGGAACACAAAGGTTATAGATATTTACAATGCTTTGCGAGAGTATAACGTACATATCACCGTATATGATCCTTGGGCCAATCCTGATATAGTTATGCGAGAATATGGAATCTCGGTAACGAACCAACATCCTTTGGATAAGAAATTCGATGCGGCAATTATAGCTGTAGCACACGAACAGTTTATAGGCTTTGATGTAAAAACGTTACTAAATGCTCAACACGTCATATTCGATGTTAAAGCTATCTTTGAAAAAAACGTTGTAGATGGTAGACTCTAATCGGATTGTCTCCTTTGACATATTGAAAGGGGGAGGAATTTTATTGGTCATCCTTGGTCATATACAAATCCCTTACATGTTGAAAACCGTTATTTACAGTTTTCACATGCCCCTTTTCTTTTTTGTGTCAGGCTGTTTCTTTCGTCCAATCAGTTTGAGAGAGTTTTTTGCAAAAAAGACCAGACAATTACTGATTCCTTGGGCCT